>NZ_JBEXSD010000013.1:0-95475 GCF_040613495.1 Nocardioides sp. NPDC006273
AGGACGAGCCGACTCGACGCGGATCTCGGTCAGAACGAGCCGACTCGACGCGGATCTCGGTCAGAACGAGCCGACTCGACGCGGATCTCGGTCAGGACGAGCCGACTCGGCAAACAGGGTCAGCGGCAGCGCAGGGTCTGTGAAGGTGTCACGCCGTAGGCCTGGCGGTAGGCGGCGGCGAAGCGGCCGAGGTGGGTGAAGCCCCAGCGGTAGGCGACCTCGGCGACGGTGTCGCCGCGGCTGGCGAGGAGGTCGGCGTGGACCCGTTCGAGGCGGATCTCCTGCAGCTTCTGGGTCGGGGTGCGGCCGAGGTAGCGCTGGAAGCCCTGCTGGAGGCGGCGGGTGCCGACGTCGGCCTCGCGGGCGAGATCGGAGACGGCCCACTCGCGCGCCGGGTCGGCCTCCATGGCCTCGACGACGCGGGAGACGATGCGGGGCTGGACGGAGCCGACGGCCGGCTCCTCGGGGAAGCAGGCGGCGACGAAGGCCGCGGTCAGCGTCCCCGCCAACCGGCGACGCACCCGCTCGTCGCCGACCAGGGCCGGGTTGCGCATCGCCTCGGTGCCGAGCGAGCCGAGGAGGCCGATCCAGGCGCGGGCACCGTCGGCACGCAGGTCGAGCTGGGCGGGCAGCCGGTCGGTGTGCAGGCCGACCAGGGCCGCCACCTCCTCGACCAGGTAGTCACGGTCGACCCGCATCCCCACGATCGAGCAGTCGGCCGACCAGCGCGTCATCTTGGTCGGCCGGTCGGGAGGGCACACCGTCGCCTGGCCGTCGAGCGAGAGCACGTGGGCGCCACCGACGTTGGCCTCGAGCACACCGCTGCGCGGGATGTTGACCGCCCAGGCCCCCGGATGGTCCGACTCCACCGACACCTCCGCACCCCAGCCGATCCGGGTCAGCCGGACCGGACCGAGGTCGACCGCACGCAGCTCCGCCGGCCTAGCGGGTCGGCCGCGCATGATCAAGGCATGCGGGAAGTACGCCCGGGCGACCTCGTCGGAGAAGCTCTCCATGTCGCCGGACGACCCGGATGATGCGGTGAGAGTGCCGGTTACGCCCATCTGCCACCCCCTAGTGACGTCCTTCACATTAACAGCGCGTCCACCCGTCGCCGAGAGCGTCCGGAAACCCGGTGCGCAATCCGGATAGCCCGTTCGCGCAGCGGATCGCCGCCCTCGTGATCCGGATCTAGCGTCGTCCTCCAACGTGACCGCCGCCACACATCCTGCGGCCCCGACGAAGGAGGAGCTCCATGGACCCACGCACGCTGCGGTCGACCTTCGGCCGCTTCGCGACCGGCGTCACCGTGATCACCTGCCGCACCCCGGATGGCGCCCACCACGGCGCCACGGTCACGGCCTTCACCCCGATCTCGCTCGACCCGCCGTTGGTGCAGGTCGCCCTGACGCGTACGTCCAAGGCGGCCGCCTATCTCGAGGGTGAGGCCTTCGCGGTCAACGTGCTCGCCGATGACCAGAGCGATGTCGCCATGCACTTCGCCGGCAGACCCGGCAGCGACCCGCTCCCCTGGCGCGAGGGTGCGACGGCGCCGCGGCTGGGCGAGACGGCCGCGACGCTGGTGTGCCGCCCGTGGCGTACCGACGACGGCGGGGACCACCTGCTGTTCCTCGGCGAGGTCGTCGAGGTGATCACCACCGACCGCAAGCCGCTGCTCTTCCACGACAGCGCCTTCCACCACATCGGCAACCCGTCCTCCGAGGTCGTCTGGCTCGGTTGCCAGGACGACCCGAACACCGGCTGGTTCGACGCGACCACGTCGTTCACCGCCATCGAAGTCCCCGCGATCCCGCGATCCACCCACTACTGATCCGACCGAGACCCGATCCAAGGAGAAAGACCATGACCGACACCCTCGCCCCGGAGACGCAGCCCGACGGACCACCGACCGTCAACCCGGCCGCCGGCTCCCCGGCCAACCAGCAGACCAACTTCGCCTCCCGCCCGATGACCGGCGACGAGTACATCGAGAGCCTGCGCGACGGCCGCGAGATCTACCTGCACGGCGAACGGATCAAGGATGTCACCACGCACCCGGCCTTCCGCAACCCGGTGCGGATGACCGCGCGCCTCTACGACGCGCTCCACACCGGCCCGCACGTCGACGAGCTCACCGTGCCGACCGACACCGGCAACGGCGGCATCACGATGCCGTTCTTCAAGACCCCGACGTCCTCGGCCGACCTGCTCAAGGAACGCGACGCGATCGCACGCTGGGCCCGGATGACGTACGGCTGGATGGGCCGCTCCCCCGACTACAAGGCCAGCTTCCTCGGCACCCTGCACGCCAACAAGGAGCTGTACGCCCCGTTCCAGGACAACGCCGAGCGCTGGTATCGCGAGTCCCAGGAGAAGGTCCTCTACTGGAACCACGCGATCATCAACCCGCCGGTCGACCGCCAGCTGCCGCCGGACGAGGTCGGCGACGTCTACATGAAGGTCGAGAAGGAGACCGACGCCGGCCTGATCGTCTCCGGCGCGAAGGTCGTGGCGACCGGTAGCGCGATCACCAACTACAACTTCATCGCCCACTACGGCCTGCCGATCCGCAAGAAGCAGTTCGCGCTGATCTGCACCGTCCCGATGGACGCCCCCGGGATCAAGCTGATCTGCCGCTCCTCCTACACCGAGCAGGCCGCGCAGAACGGCGAGCCGTTCGACTACCCGCTGTCGAGCCGGATGGACGAGAACGACACCATCTTCATCTTCGACAAGGTGCTCGTGCCCTGGGAGAACGTCTTCATGTACGGCGACGTCGACCGGATCAACTCGTTCTTCCCGCAGTCGGGGTTCCTGCCGCGGTTCACCTTCCAGGGCTGCACCCGCCTGGCCGTCAAGCTCGACTTCATCGCCGGCCTGCTGATGAAGGCGCTCGACGCCACCGGCTCGGGCGGCTTCCGCGGCGTACAGACCCGGGTGGGTGAGGTGATCGGCTGGCGCAACCTGTTCTGGTCGCTGACCGAGTCGATGGCCCGCGACCCCGAGCCGTGGGTCGGCGACGCGGTCATCCCGAAGCTGGAGTACGGCCTGACGTACCGGATGTTCATGATCCACGGCTATCCGCGGGTCAAGGAGATCATCGAGCAGGACGTCGCCTCCGGGCTGATCTACCTGCCCTCGGGCGCCGCGGACTTCAAGAGCCCCGAGGTGAGGCCGTACCTGGACAAGTACGTCCGCGGCTCCAACGGCATCACCGCCGTCGACCGGGTCAAGGTCATGAAGGCGCTGTGGGACTCGATCGGCTCCGAGTTCGGCGGGCGTCACGAGCTCTACGAGCGCAACTACTCCGGCAACCACGAGAACGTGAAGGCCGAGCTCCTCTTCGCCGCCCAGAACCGCGGCGGGGCGGACGCGATGAAGGGGCTCGCCGACGAGTTCCTGGCCGAGTACGACCTCGACGGCTGGACCGTGCCCGATCTGTTCTGACCTGCTACTTGCTGAGGGCGGCGCCTCGATCGGACGCCCTAGATCAGGCGTTGCCCTCAGCGCAGCACGAACCAGAGGCCGACGACGGAGGGCACGATCCCGAGGATCAGCCAGGGCGTGAACGGGCTGCGCCGGTGGATGAGGAACCCGCCGGCCAGGCCCAGCACCCCGAAGGCGGCCGCGATGATGCACAGCCCGACTCGTGAGGCCTGGTAGGCCGGGTCGATCGCCACGGCCCCGATGACCAGCCCGACCACGATGTGGGCGACGGTGAACACGGCGAGCACGGATGCGACCCACTGCTGCACGTTCGTGAGCGACTTGTCGTTGATGGGCCGGATCGGGTTGTCCGGGTCCATCAGGTGTCGCGGTCGTCGCGGTTTCTCGTTCACGGTCGTGCCCTTCTGGTCCGGCTGCCGCCCCATGCTTACCAGGCGCGAGCGCACCGGGAAGATCCACCCAGGGTCGCGGAGCCTAGGAACGGGTGGCCAAGGTGCCGGCGAGCGAGTCGAGAACGCCGGGGACGATGGAGAAGTAGGCCCAGCGGCCGCGCTGCTCACGGGCGACCAGCCCGGCCTCGACCAGCAGCTTCATGTGATGGGAGACCGTCGGCTGGGACAGTCCCACCGGCTCGGTGAGGTCGCAGACGCATGCCTCCTGATCCTCGGCGGCCGCGATGATCGAGAGCAGCTTGACCCGGTTGGCGTCGCCGAGCGCCTTGAACACCCGCGCCAGCACCTCGGCCTGGTCGTCCTCGAGGACGCCTGCCGTCACCGGCGAGCAGCACGCGACAGCGGCGGACGGGAGCACGGGAAGAACGGTCATGCGAACAGTCTAACCCAAGGACATTGACGAACGTCGATACGTGATCTAAGGTCGGCCACATATCGACGATCTTGAATCCGAGGAGCATCATGACCGACCTTCCCGTTGCCGTCATCGGCGCCGGCCCCCAGGGGCTCGCCGCTGCCGCCCATCTCCTCGAGCGCGGCCTCACCCCGCTCGTGCTCGAGCAGGGTGCCGAACCCGCTGCGGCGGTCGCCGAGTGGGGCCACGTGCGCCTCTTCTCGGCCTGGCCCGAGCTGGTCGACAAGGCAGCCGCCCGACTCCTGGAACCGACTGGTTGGGCCGCGCCCACTCAGGGCTACCCGACCGGTGCGCAGTGGCGCGAGCGCTACCTCGTCCCGCTCGCCGAGGCCATCTCGACAAGCTCGACACATCGCCTCGGCGACCACATCCGCTACGGCACCACGGTCACCGGCGTCTCCCGCAAGGGCCGTGACCGCCTGGTCGACGCCGACCGCGCCGAGCAGCCGTTCGTCCTCCACGTGACCGGTGCGGACGGCGCCGAGGAGCGCCTCGAGGCGCGCGCCGTCATCGACGCCTCCGGCACTTGGCGCAGGCCCAACCCGGCTGGTGCCGACGGGCTCCCGGCCCTCGGCGAGCGCGCGGCGCACGCCGCGGGCGTGCTCGGCTACGCCGTGCCGGACCGTGCCCACCCCGAGGCGTACGCAGGCAGGCACACGGTCGTGATCGGCGCGGGCGACTCCGCTTTCAACGCCGTCAACGAGCTCACCGCCATCGGCACGGACCACCCGGGAACACGGGTCACCTGGGCGATCCGCCGCGGGGTCTCGACCAACACCTTCGGTGGCGGCGAGGCCGACGAGCTCCCGGAGCGGGGCGCCCTCGGCGTACGCGCCCGAAAGGCGGTCCAGGACGGCACCGTCGAGATGGTGACCGGCTTCCGCACGGAGCGGGTCGATGGCGCCACCGTCATCGCCGAGGACGGCCGCGAGATCGAGGCCGACCAGGTGGTCGTGCTGACCGGCTACCGCCCCGACCTCGGCTTCCTGAGCGAGATGCGTCTCGACCTCGACCCGACGCTGGAGGCGCCGCGAAACATCGCGGTCCAGATCGACCCCAACCTGCACTCCTGCGGCTCGGTCAGCGCGACCGGCGCCAAGGACCTCGCCCAGCCCGAGACCGACCTCTACCTGGTCGGGATGAAGTCCTACGGTCGCGCGCCGACCTTCCTGGCGATGACCGGCTACGAGCAGGTACGCAGCGTGGTGGCCGAGCTCGCCGGCGACCACGACGCGGCGGCCCGGGTGGAGCTGGAGCTCCCGGACACCGGGGTCTGCGGCGGCGCCGGTGTCTTCGACGACCCCGACAGCGCCAGCAGCGGCGGCTGCTGCGGGACCTCCGCACCGAGCGAGGAGCTGGTCACGATCAGCAGGGCGCCGATCACGCTCTCGTGATCGAGCGCTGCGGGGGCACACCGAGCTCGTCGAGCAGGCCGAGCACTCGCTGCTCGATCTCGTCGCGGATGCCGCGTACGTGCTCGATGCCCCCGCCCTTCGGGTCGGTGACCTTCCAGTCCTCGTAGCGCTTCCCGGGATAGAACGGGCAGGCGTCACCGCAGCCCATGGTGATGACCGCGTCCGCGCTCCGGACGACCTCGTCGGTCCAGGGCTTGGGATATTCCCCGGAGATGTCGATCCCGAGCTCGGCCATGGCCTCGACCGCGACCGGGTTGATGGCGGCGGCCGGCGCCGAGCCCCCGGACCAGCCGATCGCCTTCTCCCCGGCGTAGTGGGTGAAGAAGCCGAGCGCCATCTGCGAACGGCCGGCATTCTCGACGCAGAGAAACAGAACGGCGGGCTTGCTGTCGGTCGCGGATCCGTCGGTGCTCATCGAGTGGTTCTCCTGGTGGGTGCGTGGGGTGTGTGGGGTCAGGAATCGAAACGGGAGGCGAGCGCCCTGATCCGGTGCTCGAGCTCGAGATAGGCGACATCGAAGGCCTCGGGGCCGTTGCCCACCGGGTCAGGGATCGACCAGTGCAGCTCACCGCTGACCTTCGGCGTCTCGTGGGCGCGGTCACAGACGGTGACCACCAGGTCGTCCGGGTCGAGCACGTCGTCGACGTGGCGGGGCTCGACGATCGGAAGCTCGAGGTCGCGGCGAGAAGCGACAGCGACCGCCCCAGGATTGATGTGTTCGGCGGGATGGGTGCCTGCGGAGGCGGCGGGGATCGTGCTGACCTCGCGCCACAGTGCCGCGGCCAGGTGAGACCGCGCCGAGTTGCCGGTGCACACGAACAGGACACGCCTGGGCACCGCCACGGGGGACGCGGTGCCCAGGCTGTCGAGCATGTCCTGCTCGAGGTGCAGGTACGTGCGCCTCCCGTCGCCCTCGGACTGGTGGCGGGACACGACGCCTGCGCTCACCAGCGCCTGGACGTGGTGAGCGAACAAGTTCGACGGAACATCCAGCATCCCGGCGAGCTCCGTGGGGGAGGCATCACTCATCTGGAGGCTGTCGACGATCCGAAGCCGCATCGGATCACCGAGCGCCGCATGAATCTTGGCGCGGCGCTCCAGCTCCGACTTTCTCTCAACCTCCATTGACTCAATATTGACTGAGCAACCTTCCGCAGTCAAGATGTCCTGAGATGGCCGACGAATCCGAGGAGCCCCTGGTGACCAACACCGCCGACGCCGCTGCGTCCGACAAGGACCAAGCGCCCGTCCTTCAGCAGATGTCGGTCCTCGACCGGTTCCTGCCGGTCTGGATCCTGGCCGCGATGGCACTGGGGATCGGGCTGGGCCGAGCGATCCCGGGCCTGGACCAGGCACTCGATGCGATCAAGATCGGCTCGGTCAGCCTGCCGATCGCGATCGGTCTGTTGCTGATGATGTATCCGGTGCTGGCCAAGGTGTGCTACCGGCAGCTCGACCGGGTCACCGGCGACCGCAAGCTGCTGATCTCCTCGCTCGTCCTCAACTGGCTCGTCGGTCCGGCCCTGATGTTCGCGCTGGCCTGGCTGCTGCTGCCCGACCTGCCGGAATACCGGACCGGGCTGATCATCGTGGGTCTGGCCAGGTGCATCGCGATGGTGCTGATCTGGAACGACCTCTCCTGCGGCGACCGCGAGGCCGGCGCCGTGCTGGTCGCGATCAACTCCGTCTTCCAGATCCTCGCCTTCGGCGTGCTCGGCTGGTTCTACCTCCAGGTGCTGCCCGGCTGGCTGGGCCTCGACCAGGTCGACGCCGACTTCTCGTTCTGGACGATCGTCGTCTCGGTCCTCGTCTTCCTCGGGATCCCACTACTGGCCGGCTTCCTCACCCGAACCATCGGCGAGCGGAAGATGGGCCAAGAGGCGTACGAGTCGAAGTTCCTGCCCAAGATCGGCCCGGTCGCGCTCTACGGCCTGCTCTTCACCATCGTGATGCTCTTCGCGCTGCAGGGACACACCATCACCTCACAGCCGCTGGACGTCGTCAGGATCGCGCTCCCGCTGCTGGCCTACTTCTTCCTCATGTTCGGCGGCAGCTTCGTCCTGGGTGCCGGGATCGGACTGGGATACGAGAAGACGGCCACCCTCGCGTTCACCGCCGCGGGCAACAACTTCGAGCTGGCCATCGCCGTGGCGATCGGCGTCTTCGGCGTCACCTCCGGTGAAGCACTGGCAGGCGTCGTCGGCCCCCTGATCGAGGTCCCGGTCCTCGTGGCCCTCGTCTACGTCTCACTCTGGCTGCGGCGCCGGATGGCTCCTGCTTCGACCCAGCTGTCGAGGTGACCCAGCTCGCCCGCCCACGGACGACTAGTCCCTGAGCAGCTCGAGTACGCGGTCGGCTTCGCGCTGCAACGGCGCGAAGCCGTGCTCGATCGCCAGCTGCCGCCCCTTGGTGGCGTGGGTCCGAGCGGCCGCGTGGTCGCCCTCGGCGTGCAGCGCCTGCGCCAGCCCGATCCGGGCACGGGTCTCGGTGAACGAGGCGACGTGGGTATGGCTGAGCCGCACGGCGTACTCATAGGTCTCGGCGGCGTCGCGGAGGCTTCCGGTCGCATAGAGCGCGGCCGCATAGCTGCAGGCCGTCGAGGCGACGAAACGTACGTCTCCGTGAGCCCGCGCAGTCAGGTGGGCCCGGTCGGCGAGCTCGAGCGCCGAGGCCTGGTCGCCACGGACCAGGGCGAGCAGGCTGAGCTCCTCGAGTGCGTTGGCCTCGGCGAACGGGCTCCGGTTGCGAGTGGCCTGCGCCAGCGCTGACTCCAGCCGAGCGCCTGCCGAGTCGAGCAGGCCCAGGGCCCGCTCGGCCGCGGCCAGGGTGGAGAGCTCGAGCGGAGTGGAGCT
Organism: Nocardioides sp. NPDC006273; assembly: GCF_040613495.1. Taxonomy (NCBI): domain Bacteria; kingdom Bacillati; phylum Actinomycetota; class Actinomycetes; order Propionibacteriales; family Nocardioidaceae; genus Nocardioides; species Nocardioides sp. NPDC006273. Next base: position 8,582 of record NZ_JBEXSD010000013.1, read on the forward strand.
GCCCTGCGCCTCGCTCAGCTGGACCGCCAGGAGATTGTGGCGCCGCCCCTCCTCGAAACGACCCTGCTGGGTGCAGGTGATGCCGAGCGCCTGGTGTGCCCAGGCACGCAGCCCCTCGGTGCCGGCCGCCTCGCCGAGGATCTCCAAAGCGTGCGCATAGGCGGACTCCGCTTCGCTTCCCGCATCCGCAACGCGATGACGGTGACCGTCGACGATCGCCGCGAAGGCCTGACCCTGCCGCCAGCCGCTGGTGTCGAGGAGCGTGCGGGCACGATCCGACTCCACCCAGGCCTCGTTCATGCGCCCCAGGACCCCGAGCACATCGGCCCGCAGCGTACGCAGGAAGGCCTCGGCCCGCACCTCACCCTCCAGCATGGCGGCCTCGGCTCCGACCGTCATCAGATCGAGGTAGGTGGTCACGTCGAGGCGGGTGCGGTAGTGAATCCTGGACTGGTCGACGAGCTTCCAGGCGTAGTGGCGCTGCTGCCGGTCGGCCCCGGCCTGCTTCACGAACGCGATCAGCAGCTGTGCCTCGTGGTCGAGCCAGGTGCGGGCGTCGTCAGCGGAGTCGAAGCGGCTGCCCGACGAGGGTTCGATCTCCAGCGCCCGAAGACGGTTCGGATAGACGATGTCGGTGGCGCTGACGGTGTTGTCGAGCAGCCAGTCGGCGAGCCGGCCCTGCGACTGCGGCTGCTCGGGGTCGGCCGTGGCCAGATCGCCGGCGTGGAGCCGGAGGAGGTCGTGGTAGTGGTAGCGACCGACGCCGTCCTCGGAGACGACGGTCTGCAGCATGTTGGCGTCGACCAGGTCCTCGAGCAGCCGCAGGGCGGTCTCCGGGTCGCGGTCGAGCACGGCGCCCGCCGGCGCGGGGTCGAAGTCGTAGGCCGAGATCAGCGAGCACAGCCGGAAGGCACGCTGCACCTCGGCGGGCATCGCCGCGTAGGAGATCTCCAGGCTGGCCGCGACGCTCACCTCACCGACGGCCAGCTCGGCGAGCCGGTGGGAGCTCGCGCTCAGTCGGTCGGCGTACGTCTCGATCGACCACTCCGGCCGGCTCAGCAGCCGGGCCGCAGCGATCCTGAGCGCGAGCGGGAGACGGCCGCACGCCAGCGCCAACGACTCGCTCGCGCCAGGTGCGGCGGCGACCCGCTCCGCGCCGACGATCGCGCCGACCAGTGCGACGGAGGCCTCGGTGCTGAGCTCGCCGAGGTGGATCTGGCGGCCGAGGTCGATCATGCCCGCGAGCGCCGGCAGCCGGTGGCGGCTCGTGATGATCGTCCGGTTCTCGCCGAGACCAGGCAGCAGCGGAACGACCTGGCTCGGACTGTCGACGCTGTCCAGCACGATCAGCATCCGCCGGTCGGAGAGCTCGCTGCGGAGCAGCGCCGCGGCGTCGGCGTCGTCGGTCGGGATCTGCTGGCCGGAGAGGCCCAGCGAACGCAGGAATCGTCTCAGCACCGAGCCGGGTGGCACCGCCTCTCCCGAGACGCCGTGGAGGTCGGCGTAGAGCTGGCCGTCGGGGAAGTCCCCCGCCAGGCGGGCCGCGGCGGTGAGTGCCAGCGCGCTCTTCCCGGAGCCGGCCGGGCCGGTGACGAGCACCGCCGCACCGCCATCCTCGCCGAGGCCGGCGGTCAGGTTCGCGAGCTCGGCCTCACGTCCGATCAGCGCCGGCGCCGCCGGCACCTCGCGAGGTACGTCCCGCCTGCGTGCACCCTCGACCAGGGTCGGCCGCCTGGCGTGCCATCGTCCTTCCAGGGTGCCTTGGCGGACGTCCTCGAGGACCGGGCTCGGGTCGAGGCCGAGCTCCTCGGCCAGGACGGATCGGACCGTGTCATAGGCGGCGAGCGCCTCGGCCTGGCGCCCGGCCGCCGCCAGCCCCTTCACGTACGCCGCCCACAGCGGCTCGTCCAGCGGACGCAGCCGGGCGAGCTCGCTCACGACCGGGAGGGCGTCGATGGCCTGGCTCTCAGCCACGCTCAGGTCGGACCATCTGAGCACGACCGCGACGTACTCGTTCTCGACAGAGCTCGACAACCACGGCACCTCCTCGAACCGGTCGGGACGCCCACGCCACAGGCGCACCGCCTCGGTCAAGGTGTCAAGGTCGTCGGCGGCGGCGAGCTCGCGGAAGCGGACGAGGTCGAGCTCGTCGGAAGTGGCGTCGAGGCTGAGCGCGTTGCCGTCGTGGGTCACCGTGATCGGGGCGACGAGCGCCCGCAGCCGCCGAAGCAGCTGGGCCATCCGCTTGCCCGCCGCGTCCGAGGTCAGCTCCGGCCACAGCAGGTCGAGCAGCTGGTCGCGCCCGACCTTCTCCCCCGGCTCCAGAGCCAGCCGCCTCAGCAGCAGCCCGACCTGCTCAGGCAGGTCGAGCTCAGCCCCGTCTCGGACCACGACGGTCGGTCCGAGGACGGAGATGCTCACCACCGCACTGTCGTCGGTGGCTCGGCTCGGCGAGGGGGCCTCGGTGAACTGCGCCGTCTCCTCCGCGGTCAGGTCGAGCGCGCGGGCGAGCGCGCGCAGAGATGCCGCCCTCGGCCGCCGGGTCCGGCCCTGCTCCAGGTCCCGGATGGAGGCGACGCTGACGCCGGCAGCCTCGGCGAGCGCACCCTGTGTCAGGGATCGCTCTTCACGCAGCAGCCGAAGCCTGATGCCGAGCAAACCCTCAAGGCGCACCCTGGCCCCCGTATCGACCCCGAGTCTGGCGAATCACCACGAGATCGTATCGGCTCGAAGCGATCAGGTGTCGATGGTCGCCCCTTCGGACTTCCGCCGGGAGATCGCCGCGGGCCACCAGATCCTGTCCCCGACAAGCGCGAAGACCGCGGGCACGACCACGGTGCGGACGAGGAAGGTGTCGAGCAGGATGCCGAGGCCCACGATCAAGCCCACCTGGGTCAACGTGATCAGGGGCAGCACACCGAGCACCGCGAACACCGAGGCGAGCACGATGCCGGCGCTGGTGATGACCCCACCGGTCAGCCCGACCGCCATGACCATCGCATCGACGGTGCTGCGCTCGGCACTCTCCTCCCGTGCCCGCAGGACGAGGAACACCGTGTAGTCGACGCCGAGCGCCACCAGGAACAAGAAGGCGTAGATCGGTGTGCTGACGTCGAGCGCAGGGAACCCGAAGACGTGCGTGCTCATCCAGGCGCCCAGGCCGAGCGCCGACAAGGTGGCGATCACGCTGATGGTGACGAGCACCAGCGGGGTCACGACCGACCGCAGTACGACGAAGAGCACCAGCAGCACGACCAGCAGGATCAGCGGAACGATGACCTTGAGATCACGCTCTGCGCCGTTTCGGCTGTCGAGGTCCTTGGCCACGCTGCCGCCGACCAGAGCACCGGTCCCGTCCAGCTCGCTGCGCATCGTCTCGATCGTCTCGATGCTCTCCGCCGTCGCAGGGGCGTCCTCGAGCGTCGCAGTGATCTTCACCAGGTCGTCGCTCTCGCCGGACGGACGCGCGCTGTCGACCCCGTCGATCTGGTTGACCGTCACGAGCACATCCTCGGCCTTGTCGGCTCCCACCACGATCGTCACCGGATCGGCCGCACCGGGCGGGAAGTGCTTGGAGAGCGTCTCCAGACCGTCGACGGACTCGGCCTCGACGCGGAACTGATCGGTCTGCGACAGGCCCACCTTGACGCCCAGAAGGCCCGAGGCGAGGACGCCGAGGATCACCGCGGCCGCAGCCAGCACCACTGCCGGGCGGCTCACCACGGCACGGGCGATCCGGAACCAGACGCCGTCGCGCGACTTCTCCTCCTCGCCGTCGCGCGGGACGAACGGCCAGAAGAGGCCGCGGCCGAACAACGACAGCGCGGCGGGCAGAACGAGGAGCGCGAACAGCAACGCGATCAGCAGACCGATGGCAGCCGAGACGCCCAGGGACCGAGTGTTCGGGGCGACGCTGAGCGTCAGCACCAGCAGCGCGAGTACGACCGTGAGGTTGCTGGCCACGATCGCCTCGGTGGATCCGCGCACCGCGGCAGCGAGGGCGTCGCGGTGGTGCGCGTGCCGTCGAAGCTCCTCGCGGTAGCGCGAGACCATCAGGAGCGCGTAGTTCGTGCCGGCACCGAAGACCAGCACGCTGGTGATCCCCGACGTCGATCCGTCGAGACCGGTGCCGATCCACTCCGCGATGATCTGGGTCGCCACCGACGCGGTGCGGTCGGCCACGGCGATCACGGTCAGCGGCACGAGCCACAGCACCGGCGAGCGGTAGGTCAGGATCAGCAGGAGGGCGACGACCCCGGCGGTCACGAGAAGCAGTCGCAGATCTGCCCCTTCGAACGCCGAGGAGATGTCGGCGGCGAAGGCGGCGCCGCCGGTCAGCTGGACCGTGAGGCCATCGGGCCGGTCCTCGTCGGCCGCTTCGCGCAGGTCGTCGACGAGCTCGGTCAGATCGAGCCCGGTCACGTCGGCATCGACGTCGATGGCGACGATCAGCGCCTCACCGTCCGTGGCCGGGATCGGTGGCGAGACCTCGTTCCCGGTGATCTCGGCCCAACGCTGCGACACCTCGCCGAGCCACTGCTGGTCCTCCTCGGTCAGCCCACCCGTGCGCTCGACCACGGCGACGGCGGGCAGCACGTCCCCGCCGGGAAAGCTCTGCTGCAGCTCCGCGACCTGCGCGGACTCGGCATCCGCCGGCAGCGGGTCAGGGGCCGAGCTCGTCTCCCCCAGCGACGACCCCAGCGCCATCACCCCGCCGGCCAGGAGGAACGCGACCACCAGGACCACCCACGCCGTGGCCTTCCTCGTGGTGATTCGCGCGAGACGTTCTATCGCAGACCGCATGGTCGGGCCTTTCAAAATTGTCGTGTTGTGTAGTTCGGCGAAAGGGATCGCCTCGCCGGTGCGGGCATCGGGCCTACGGCCGGTCCACACCGGCGGCCGCCGCCACCCATCGCCACAGCCTGTCGGTGTCGCCACTCTCGGGACGGGTCGAGGACCGGTAGCTCGTCGGACGCTGCCGCCGGTCGTGCCAGAACGTGCCGGAAGCCGGGGCCGGATCGGTGGCCGCCAGCCACACTGCTGTGTCGGCGCCTGCCTCGGCCGGCCGTAGCAACGGCCGACTCAGCGTACGGAAGGCGGGAAGCGATCGGGCCAGACCCGGCGTGTCCGCCCAGCCCGGGTGCATGACGTAGGTCGAGATCCGCTCCGGCGACCAGCGCCGGTCCAGCAGCGGCGCCAGCTCCACCTGCATGCGCTTGGACCTGGCATAGGCCACCGCGCCCCGGTAGTCGCCGCGCTGGAAATCCGGGTCGTCCACCGGCAGCGGCTGGGTGTACATCCCGCCCGAGGCGACGAAGACCACCCTCGCGCCGTACTCCGAGCGCCGTAGTGCCGGGAGGAGCCGCTCGGTCAGCCGGATCGGTCCGAGCACGTGGGTGGCGACGGTCAGCTCGTGGCCGTCGACCGACTCGGTCCGCTCCGGCGGCATGACCCCGGCGTTGTGCACGAGCACGTCGAGAGTCGTGGTGCCACCGTCACGGGAGCAGAGGTCTTCGGCGAACGCATCGACGACGGACAGGTCCGAGACGTCGCAGCGCTCGATCCGGAGGTCGGCGACCAGACCCTCCTCACGCAACTGCCGTTCGATCCGGGCGACCGCCGGTGCGGCGCGCTCGGGCGAGCGCACCAGGACGTGCACGCGAGCGCCGAGCCGGGCCAGGTCCAGTACGGTGGCCGCACCGAGACCGCTACCTCCGCCGGTGACCAGGGCTGTCCGCCCGGCCAAGGCTCCGGGGCGCGGGTCGGCCGCGGCCCACCGGCGGCGACGGATCGCATAGCCCAGGCGGGAGTAGCCCAGCAGGACCGTCCGGTCGAGCACGCGGTCCAGACCCTTGTCCTCGGTGGTCGTACGTGACGGAGTCATAGGGTCGAGTCCTTCAGCTCTGCCATCCGGGCCAGCGCCTCGCGACGCTCCTCGGCGTGGTCGACGATGCGACCAGGGTAACCGTTGGCCGACCCGTCGGGGTGAAGCCACGGCTCGTGTGCCGCCGCACCGGGAAGATGTCGAAGCTCGGGCACCCAGCGCCGGACGTAGTCGCCCTCCGGGTCGAACCGAAGCCCTTGGGAAACCGGGTTGAACACCCGGAAGTACGGCGCGGCGTCGGTCCCGGTCCCGGCCGCCCACTGCCAGCCGTGGCTGTTGGAGGCCAGGTCGCCGTCGAGGAGGTGGTCGAGGAAATGCCGGGCGCCCACCGGCCACCACATGTGCAGGTCCTTGACCAGGAAGCTCGCGACGACCATCCGTACGCGGTTGTGCATCCAGTTCTCCGCGAGCAGCTGACGCATGCCGGCGTCGACGAACGGATAGCCCGTGGTGCCCGACTTCCAGGCGTCCAGCAGGGCGGAGTCCTCGTCGTAGTGCATGCCTCTCAGCCCGTCACGCAGGTCGCGCCAGGCCGACTCGGGGTCGTGCCAGAGCACGTCGGCGTAGAAATCGCGCCAGGCCAGCTCGGCGACGAAGCGCTCGACGTCATCACCGGAGGCATCCGTGCTGCCCGCGGCCAGATCCGCCAGGAGCGTACGCGGGTGGATCTCGCCATACTTCAGCGCTGTGGAGAGGCGGCTGGTCCGGTCCAGATCGGGTCGGTCCCGGGCCGACGCATAGCCGGCCAGGTCCTCGTCGCAGAAGTCCTCCCAGCGGCGCAGGGCCGCACGCTCACCCGCCTCGCGGTCAGGATGGGACGGCAGCGGTTCCGAGTCGAGCTTCGTCATCCACTCGACCTGAGGATCACCGGCTGGCGCCCTCCACCCGTGCTCCCGCCACGCCCGCAGGAAGGGGGTGAAGACACGGTAGGGGGATCCGGCTGTGTTCAAGATCCTCCCGGGGGTCACGGCGTACGGGCTGCCGGTGCCGACCAGGGCGATGTCGTCGGTCGCCAGACGCTGCTCCACGGCTGCGTCGCGCCGCCGACCGTAAGGGGTCGTCTCTGTCGAGACGTGCACCCGGCTCGCCCCGGCCTCGGCCGCGACCTGGGCCACGGCCTCGGCCGGATCACCCTCCCGGATGACCAGCGCCCCGCCGGTCTCCTCCCGCAGCGCCGCGAGCGAGGCGAGGAGGCGCTCCCATCTCGGCCCCGGGCGGGCGAGGCGCGGGTCGATCACGAACAGCGGTACGACCTGCCCGTCACGAGCCGCGGCCTGCAGCGCGGGATGGTCCCCCAGCCGCAGGTCCCGCCGGAACCACATCAGCGATGTCGTCATGGCAGCTCCCGCCGGTCGGCTTCCAGACGGATCTGGGCGACGTCGATGGCCCCGGCGCGGAACCCCGCCTCGCAGTAGGCCAGGTAGAACTCCCAGGTGCGCCGGAACTCCTCGCCGAAGACGTCCGACCGGATCGTCGGCCACGCGGCCAGGAAGGCCGAGCGCCAGCGGCGCAGCGTCTCGGCGTAGTCGGCGCCGAACGTGTCGGTGTGGGTCACCGTCAGGCCGACCCGGCCGGCGTGCTCGGAGATGGCTGTCTCGGACGGGATCAGCCCGCCCGGGAAGATGTGCTTCTGGATCCAGCCGTAGGAGTGGCGGGTCGCCAGGTAGCGCTGGTGCGGCATGGTGATCGCCTGCAGGGCGATGGCCCCGCCCGGTCGGACCAGTCGGGACAGGGTGGCGAAGTACTCCGGCCAGTAGCGCTCGCCGACCGCCTCGATCATCTCGATGCTGACCACGGCGTCGAAGGTGCCGACGACGTGTCGGTAGTCCCGCACCAGCACCTCGACCCTGTCGGCGTACCCGGCGTCCTCCACCCGTTGCCTGGCCATCGCCGCCTGCTCCACCGACAGCGTGACGGTGGTGACCTGGGCGCCACGACGTGCGGCCTCGATCGCGAGAGTCCCCCATCCCGTACCGATCTCCAGCACCTCGTCACCGGCGCCGACGCCCGCCAGGTCGAGGGCGGCGTTGACCTTGCGCAGCTGCGCCTCCTCCAGGTCCTGCTCGGCGAGCGGACGCGTGCGGTCGAACATGGCCGAGCTGTAGCTGAGGGTGGGGTCGAGGAACGCGGCGAACATCTCGTTCCCCAGGTCGTAATGGGCGGAGACGTTCTCCTGGGTGTCCTCCACAGCCCCGTGCTGGTCGGCGGGGATCGGCTGGTCGACCAGGCCGCGCAGGCGCAGCATCCAGGCCGGGAGGAGCCCGGAGAGACGTTCGGCGTACGGCGTGAGCGCATCCGCGAGATCGGTGCCGTCGGCGGTGTCCCAGTCCTCGGCCGTATACGCCTCGCCGATGCCGATCTTCGGGTTCGCCGCGAGGCGGCCGTAGAACGACTCCGGGCGCCGCAGCACGATGCCCGGCCTTCCCGCGGTCGGCGAGCCGCCGCGACGGTTGAGGAGACACCCGTCCGGGAGCACGACGTCGACCGGCACCTGCCGCGTCGCCAGACGCAGTATCTGCTTGGCGACGCCTGCTCGCAGGCTCCCGGTCGACGCCGGTGCCCTGCGCACCGGCCGGTCGAGCGTCACGGACTCCGCGCTCATGATGTGGCCTCCTTCTGTGTGGCAGGACGAGTGAAGACGGGCAACTTGCGCAACCACAGCCGGATCCCGTGGAACCGGATGAGAGCGCTGACCCGGTGGGGCATCAGCAGATGGGTGAGACTCACCCGGAGCAGCGCGCGACGCGTCGCCGGCTCGGGGACGCCTCGAGTGGTTGCCGTCAGCACGCGGACGCCGTCGCGGTCCAGGCCGACAGTCACCGCGACCTCCCCCGGGTCGACCCGCAGCCGGATCTCATAGCTGCCGGCCATGTCGTTGAACGGCGAGACGTAGAAGGCCTTGTCGGTGCGGGCCTGCCCGCGCTGACCGAGGTCGAGGAGGTAGGCGTGGCGGCCACCGTAGGTGTTGTGCACCTCGAAGACGACCGCGCGCAGCACACCATCGTCCGTCTGCACCCAGAAGACGGTGAGGGGGTCGAAGACGTGGCCCAGCACGCGGGCGTTCGCCAGCATCAGCACCCGGTCGGTCGGCGCGAGGTCGACGCCACGGCCGGCGAGGAAAACACCGAGATCGCCACGTACGCCACGTCCCGACGCGCCCCCGTCGAGATGGTCCTCGACCCGGAACCCGGCCAGCGGACGCAGCCAGAGCGGCAGAAGAGGCGGATCGTCGACGTCGATGAGCCAGTGGTAGCTGCGGTGGCGAAAAGCGTTCCGCAACGGCACCTCTCTGGTGTGGCTGACATGACCGACGACCAGCGCAGGGACCTCGGGAAAGACCGGTGACGGGATCACCAGGTCACCCCGAACGACTCTGCTGCCTCCACTCCGGAGCGGCAGCCGTCCTCGTGGAAGCCCCAGCCGAGGTGGGCCCCGGCGAACGCCAGCCTGGGGCCGCCAGCAGAACGCAGCCGCGCCGCTGCCGCGACGGCCTCGGTGGTGAAGACCGGGTGCTCGTAGCTCATCCGCGCGGTGACCTTGGCCGGATCGACATGCTCGGTGGCGTTGAGCGTCACCACGTGCTCGTCGTGGTCGTCGAGACCTTGGAGCCGGTTCATCCAGTAGCTGACGACCACCTTGTCGGCGCCCCCGCCGCACGAGGCGAGGCGGTAGTTCCACGACGCTCGAGCACGGGGAGGATCCGGCAGCAGGGTGGCGTCACGGTGCAGCCAGGTCTCGTTCCGCGAGTATCCGATGGCGGCCAGATCCGCCTTCTCCTCGGGGGTCGCATCCGCCAGGAGCCTCAGAGCCTGGTCGGCGTGAGTCGCCACCACCACCCGGTCGAAATGTCTGGTCCCGGTCGCGGTGCGCACCTCGACGCCATCGGCATGTCGCACCACCGCGGCCACGGGTTCGCCGACGCGGACCTCTCCGAGCCGCTCGGCGAGCTTGTCCACATAGGCGCGGGAGCCGCCCACGACCGTCCGCCATGTGGGCGATCCGGTCACCTGGAGCATCCCGTGGTGGTCGAGGAAGGCGAACAGGTGCCGGGCCGGGTAGCTGGCGGCGTCCTCGTCGCCGCACGACCAGACGCAGGAGACCAGCGGCACGGCGAAGTGCTGGACGAAGTAGTCGCTGAAGCCGCCGTCGGCCAGGAACTCGCCCCAGGTCAGGTCGCTGTCGGTCTCGAGCAGGCGGCGGGCCCGGCGATGGAAGCGGGGCACCTGCGCCAGCATGCGGACGAAGCGAGGATCGCGGAGCCTCCCGGGCTGGGCCAGGATGCCGCCGAGACCCCTGCCCCCGGCGTACGCCAGACCGCAGTCGTCGCAGACGATGCTCATGCTCATCTCGGTCGGCCGGGTCTCGACGCCGAGCTCGCCGAAGAGGCGGAGCAAGTGCGGATAGGTGCGCTCGTTCATCACGATGAAGCCGCTGTCCACGCGCAGGACGGCGCCCGATGCGGTCGAGACGTCGTGGGTGTGCGCATGGCCGCCGAGTCTCTGGCCAGCCTCGAAGAGCGTGACGTCGTGGGTGCGTCCGAGGAGGTGGGCCGCGGTCAGTCCGGAGACCCCGCCCCCGACCACGGCGACCGTCGGCCGCGGGGTGCTCACCGCTCGGCTCATGACATCTCCCTCTTCGAGCAGCGGCATTGCCGCTGGCTAGTTCCAGAGATCGAATGTACAATCCTTGTTCAAGGTATGTCAAAGGTTTGAAAGGGATGTGACGATGCGAATCGACCGAACCGTGGAGACCTCCGCGCCGACAGCCGAGGTGTTCGACTTCTTGGCCGACTTCACCAACACCGAGCACTGGGATCCGGGGACCGTGCGAACCGACCTCGTCTCCGGAGACGGCGGGGTGGGGACGACGTACGCGAACACCTCTCGCTTCCTCGGGCGCACCACCGAGCTGACCTATGTGGTCGAGACGTACGAGCCCGGCACCCGGATCGTGCTACGCGGCGAGAACAAGACGGTCGTCGCTCATGACACGATGACCTTCGTACCGACAGCCAACGGCGGGACATCTGTGCGCTACGTGGCCGAGTTCGACCTGAAAGGCATGACCAAGATCGTGGCCCCACTGCTGGCTCCCGCATTCACCCGCCTGGGCGACAAGGCTTCCGAGCAGCTGCACGCGACCCTGGGCCAGCTGGCGCGGTAGCCGACCAGATGTACACCATCAAGCACGCGGCGCAGCGGGTCGGCATCACCACCGCGACGCTTCGTGCCTGGGAACGCCGGTACGGGGTCATCACCCCACACCGGTCCGAGAGCGGCTACCGCCTGTACGGCGATCACGACGTCGCCGTACTGCTCTCGATGAAGCACCTCGTGGACCAGGGCTGGTCGGTCGGCCTGGCTGCGGCTGAGGCGGTCCGGCTCGATCGCGAACACCCTGCTCCGGACACGACCCCAGGGTCGCCGGAAAGCGGCCGCGCCGCCGATCCGCGCCCCGACCTCGCGGAGAGACTGACCGCTGCCGCATCAGCACTCGACACCGCCGACCTGGCCACGACCCTGGACCAGGTGTTCGCACTCGGCAGCTTCGAGACGGTGATGACCGACCACGTCTTTCCCGCCCTGGAGAAGCTCGGCGAGGCCTGGGCGGACGGCCGGGTCAGCGTCGCCGGCGAGCATCTGTCGTCGAACGCGGTGATGCGGCGTCTCGCCGTCGCCTACGAGGCGGCGGCCGCCCACGGGCACGGCCCCCGTATCGCCCTCGGACTGGCTCCCCACACCCGGCACGAGATCGGTCTCTTCGCCTTCGCCGTCGCCGCCCGCCGCCGCGGCATGGACACCGACTACCTGGGTGCCGACCTTCCGCTCGAGGACTGGCTCGGCGTCGTCGACGATCCCGATCTGGCCGCCGTCGTGCTCGCGATCCCGACCACCGCCGACATTCCCTGCGCCGACGAGGTGATCACCGCCCTGTGCGACCGCCGACCCGATCTCGTCGTGGTCGTCGGCGGCGCCCAGCAGGCCCACGCTCCCGAGCCCGCCTTCCGCCTAGGTCACGACATCGCGGCCGGCGCGAGGAGCCTCGCCACCCTGATCTCCCTGCAGCAACGCTGACTCGCCTGTCGCCCTCATCAGCGCGAATCGCACCTAACGGGTCGACCTAGCCCCGTCCAGCGCCATCGTCGGCCCGTCCGGCGGCATCCCCGTCTTCGGGGCCGGCCGCGGAGGCCCCGGAGTCGCCGCGAAACAGACCATGGCCGACGACGTCTGTCGCCACGCGCAGCAGCCTCCTGAGCTCCTCGAGGTCGCATCCGAGCGCGTCGTTGCGCCAGCCGAGACTGATGATGCCGTTCCAGGCGGCCCACAGGATAGTGGCGACGTCGTCGGGGTCGACGGCCCGGAAGGTTCCGTCGGCGACGCCGCGGCGCAGCTCGGACACCATGCGCGCGTTCTGCTCCTGCACCGATGCCGCGAGCCGCTCCGCGAGCTCGCGGCCGGCGGCGTACGTCGTCGAGCCGTTCGGGAAGGCCAGGGTGCGGAAGTACTCGGGATTCGCCGCGTAGAAGTCGAGATAGGCGTCGGCCGCGGCGTAGAGCCTCTCCACAGGCGACCCGTCTCGCGTGTAGGCCCGGTCCATGAAGCGGCGATCAGCGGCGACGGCACGCTCCACCACCGCGGCGTGCAGGCCCGCCTTGGAGCCGAAGTGGTTGTAGACGGACCCCACGGCGACCCCCGCGGCCGCGGCGATCTCGTCCAGCGTGACGTCATCGACCGATCGACGTGCGAACAACGGCTCCGCAGCCGCGAGCAATGCGTCGATGGTGCGTCGCGCTCGAGGATCCATCGATGCTCTCCCGGCTTCTTGTGATCGTTGCAACAGTTTCGCGGCAAGGCTACCGTGATCACATGGCGTTTCTTGCAATCATTACAAGAGTGATCTGATGGGCGACTGGGATGCCGTCCACCGCCGGACGGTCGAGACCTTCCGGGCGGGCTGGGCGGCCGCCGGCCCGACCGCATGGGACGACTTCATCGACCAGCGGAGCGAGATGGTGCAGCCGATGCTCGACAACGGCACCGGCGCACGGTTCTGGAGCAGCGAGATCGGCCGCGCCCTCCAGGTGATGCCGGACCTCCGCGCGGACGTACTCGGCTGGAGCGGCAGCGGCGACCGTCTCTTCATCCAACTCAGGTTCCAGGCGACCGTCGGTGGCCGAGACCTCACCTGGGACGCGGTCGACGTGCTCCACCTGCGCTCCGACGGGGGCCTGATCCGTCGCGATTCCTTCTTCGACTCCGTCCCGGTCGCCCGCGCGCTGGCGACCCGGCCGCGTACGTGGTGGGCATGGTGGTGGTCAGGGCTGTGGCCCTGGGCCGGACGGCGATGGTTGACCGACCGACTCTCACCCGGACGCGATGCGTGATGGCCCCGACAGACGCCTTCTGGCGCGACCCCCGGCTCGGCACTCCCGGTCGCGTCGAGTTGTCGGCGGGGACCGTCGACTACCACTCCTTCGGCTCCGGGCCGGCGTTTCTCTTCGTCCACGGCTACCTGGTCAACGCCAACATCTGGCGCAAGATCGTTCCGCTGCTGGGTGACACCTACCGATGCATCACACCCGACTGGCCGCTGGGCTCACATCGAACGGCACTACGCCCCGGGGCGGACGTGACCCCACGAGGCGTCGGTGACATGATCGCCGAGTTCGCCGAGCGAACCGGCTTGGACGACGTCACCCTGATCGGCAACGACTCGGGTGGCGCCTATGCCCAGATCGCCGCGGCACGCCACCCGGGCCGCTTCGCACGCCTGGTCCTCAACAGTTGCGAGACGCCGCGATGCTCATGGCCCCCGAACCCCGGCGGGTTCGGGGTGCTGAAGCGCGCGGCCGCGCACCGCGTCAGCCACAGAGCGCTCTACCAACCGCTGCGCGTGCCGTGGACGTGGCGATTGCCCACCACCTACGGCTGGCTCGCGAAGAACCCCATCGACCATGCGGTCATGAGGACGTACGTCGGACCTGTCCTCGTCGACCGTTCGGTTCGCCGTGACGGCCGAGAGGCCATCAGCAGCGTCGGCGCTCACCACGTTCGAGAAGCCGCTGACCTGCTGGGCCGACGCGACGACCTGCCCATCCTCTCGCTGTGGGCCGCCGACGACCGGGTCTTCGCCCTCGAGCACGCGGTCGAGTACGCCGAACGCCTGGATGCCAGGCTGACGACGGTCGCCGACAGCTACACCTACACCGCCGAGGACCAACCCGAGCGAACGGCCGAGGCGCTCGACGACTGGCTGTCGTCATGAGTTCTGCACCTCAGTCGTCGGACTCCAGTTGCTCGGTCTCGACCTTGAGCGCCTCGATCACACCCGTGATCCAGCGCCCGATGGCGGCCAGCTCCTGCTGATCGAAGCCATGGTTCATCTCCTCGATCCGCCGAGCGAGGCCGGCCGCCGTCGGTCGTGAGGTCTGCTGGAAGTGCGGCGTGGTGCGGATGCGGAACGATCGGCGATCACGGGAGCTGCGCTCGCGGCGTACGTAGTCGGCAGCGACGAGCTTGTCGACGATCTTCGTCACGGCCGCGTTGCTCAGCCCGGTGGCGGCCGAGAGCTCCCCGGGAGTGATGCCCTCGGGGTGGCGGGCAACGAGATCGAGCATCTTGTGCTCGCTGTTGCCGACCCCCAGCCGGCGGGCGATGGCCTCGTGGAACATCACCACATGGAGGCTCAGCTCGGAACCGAGCCGGCTGCCGTCCTCGGACATACGACCTCCTCCCGTCCTCGCCAAATTTATTTCACCTTAGTGAAATAACAGACTAGTCTCCGCCCATGAAGATCGAACTGTCACCACCCCGGGCGACCACTGATTCCCCGACCTTTGCCGGCGCCCTGCTCCGCTGCTACGTCGCGACACTGCTCGTCGGAGCGCCGCTCGCCGCGCTGCTGCTCACCCCGGGCCTCATGCGGAGCCGGGTCGCCCTGGTTCCGGGCATCACCTCGTTCGGCGTCACCGCGTTCCTGGTCCTGTCGTTCCTGCTGATCGCCGTGGCGCCACGCCTCTCGGCCCGCGTCGCTCCCGGTGCCGGGTGGCGTCCGGGGCTCGTACGCAAGGTCGGGCCCGCGCTTCGTCGCGAACTGCCTCGCCAGTGGTGGGGTCGCGCCGGCGAGGCCCTGCTGATCTTCGTCGCGTCCCAGCTGGCCGGCGGCTTCATCTCCTGGATGATGCCCTACATCTGGGCCGACCCGGCCTCGACCGACGACCATGTGGCCTGGGTGCTCCACTACCCCAACTACGCGACCCAGGCCGTCTCGATGTTCCTCGTCATCTGCCTGGCGGCCGCATGGTTCGGCACCCGGCTGCGCCAGCTGGCCCTCGGCATCGACTTCGTCGACAACGGCCAGCCGGTGTCGTAGCAGGCTCAGCGCCCGAGCACCGCGCGGAGCCGATCCACCTGGGCGGTGCGTTCGGCGAGACGCTGCTCGTCGAGGCTCCGGCTCGACGCAGCCGCCAGAAGCTCGTGCGTACGCCGCACTGCGGTCGCATCGTGGGCGACGAGCGATCCGACCAGGTCGGTGAGCGTGGAGTCCAGCTCGGCCGCCGGCACCACGCTCTGGGCGAGACCGATCCGCTCGGCCTCGAGAGCTCCCACCTTGCGTGCGGTGGCGCAGATCTCGAGCGCCCGCGCATTGCCCACGGCCTCGACCAGCGGCTTGGTCCCGGCCAGGTCGGGCACCAGCCCCAGCGCAGGCTCCTTCATGCAGACCCAGGCGTCCTCGGCCATGATCCGCAGGTCGCAGGCCAGCGCCATCTGGAAGCCGGCCCCGATCGCGTACCCGTCGATCACGGCGATCGAGATGAACCTCGGGTCGGCCAGGGCCGCGAACGGTCGCTGATACTCACCGATCAGGTCGATGACCTCCTGGTCGCTGCGTGCCAGCGTCGCGACCAGGCTCCCCGGCACCTCGGTCTCCCCCGGGTCGACCAGCGCAAGGTCCAGCCCCGCGGAGAACGTGCCGCCGGCACCGCGCACCACCACGACCCGCACCTCATCCGGAAGCGACTCGAGGAACGTCGCGATCGCCGCCCACATCGCCGGATGCTGTGCGTTGCGTACGTCAGGACGGTCCAGCAGCACGGTCGCCACCGCCCCGTCGACACTCAGATCCACACCGGTTTCGTTCGTGTTCATGGCTTCGTCGTTCCCTTCGGGCCAGGAGTACGTCGCGTGACGCATCACCAACCTAGAGGACATCTACGTACACGAGCAGTGCCTACGCCTCCGGCGGGAGCGTCCCCACAGCCTCATCGAAGAGCCCTTGTAGCGAGGTATCCCACGCCGGCAGGTCGGTCGCGAGCGTCAACCAGGTGAGCTCACGGTTGATCTCGTCGTACTGGTGGATGATGAAGTTGCGGTTCGCAACGGCGAGCGCCACTCCACGCCGTCGGGCGCCAAGACACCCAGCCGGGAGAGCCGGTTCGCAGCCTCGCCGAGCTTCATCATGAGCGAGTCTCCAGCTTCCTGAAGAAGCGCGTCGGCGAGGTATGCATCCTTGCCTCGACGCACGATCTCGTCGGTCCGCACCAGCCAAGCCTGAATGCGCAGCAGCCCCTTGGCGCCCTTGAGGTCCATCAGAGCAGCACCGCATCACGCCTGATGTCGTCATCAAGCCGCGGCTTCAGACCGCCGTAGTCGACGAGGTCGATCTCGCGGCCGAGGATCTGTTCGAGCACATGTCCGGACTCGAAGGTCTGGCCCATCACGCCGTAGCCGGCGACGCGTTCCTCCGACCCGGGCGGCAGCTGCGGGTGCCGCTCAGACTCCTCGGCGTGCTCGCGCGGCGACCTCATCTTCACAGGCTAGACCCCCTCAGGCCGCTCCGTCGCGCTTCAGGAGACCTGCGATGCGCCATTCCAGTGCTCCGTCGATGGCGCGGCTGGCCCGATAGCCGCGCCGGTTGAGCAGGCGTGCGGCATCGTGCGCGAGCACGCAGTATCGGCCGCGGCAATAGGCGACGATCTCGCGGTCGTCCGGAAGTTCGCCAAGGCGGGCCGCGAGCTCCTCCACCGGGATGTGGAGCGCGCCCGGGAGATGGCCGCCGGCGTACTCGGGCTCGGGCCTGACGTCGAGGACGGCGACCTCTCCCTCAGCGATGCGGGCGAGGAGCGTCTCGGTGGTGACGGCTTCGGTGTCCTCCGGCCCCAGGTACGCGGCGCGGGCGCGCTCGGTGTGGGGACGGTGCCGCAGGGCGACGCGTCTGAGGTTGTCCCACAGGCTCGCGACGTCGTCAGCGACGAGGGAGTAGTAGATCCGTCTGCCGTCGCGGCGGGTCTCGACGAGCCCCGCTTCCCGAAGGGTCTGCAGATGGGCCGAGCAGGTGCTGACGGCGAGGTCGGCGGCGTCGGCAAGGTCCTCGACGCTGCGGGGCCCTTGGGCGAGCAGGTCGAGGAGCTCGAGGCGTCCGGGGCTGGCCAGGGCCTTGCCGACGGCGGCGAACTCGGTGAACAAGGCGTTCTTGGTGGTGCGGTCACCCATGGGAGGATCCTTCACTGTCATCGACGCCGGAGCCGGGGGCTCGGCCGCTGCGGTGGTGGGTCTCGTACATCCGGACCGCCACGACGAGTGCGGAGACCGCGCTGATGGCGGCTGCTGTCCAGACGGCAGCACGCAGGCTCCACAAGTCGGCGACCACGCCGCCCATCAGTGCGCCGACGGCGTAGCCGAGGTCGCGCCAGACCCGGTAGATGCCCACGGCTCGCCCGCGCCAGATCGGGTGTGCGACGTCCCCGATCGCGGCGAGGAGCGTCGGGTAGACCATCGCGGTGCCGGCGCCGAGCAGCATCGTGCCTGCTGCCCACCAAGCGAACGTGTCGGTGGCGGCGATCACCGCGAGGGCGCTCGCCTGGACGACCATGCCGACGCTGATCAGGCGTTTACGACCCCACCGGTCCGACAAGGCACCGGTGAGCAGCTGACCGATGCCCCAGACCGCCGGATAGAGCGCGAACAGCACCCCGATCTGAGCCACGGGCAGTCCTGCCGTGGCGAAGAGAAGCGGAAAGAGTCCCCAGGAGAGTCCGAAGTTGAGGTTGTTGACCAGTCCCGCCTGGCTCGCCGAGGACAGCGCCCTCTCGCGGAAGCTGGTCTGCACGAAGACCTCGCGGTTGTTGAGGTCGCCGTGGAGGTGGTCGTGCAGCCCGTCGGCTCGCGGAACATGACCGACGGCTTCCGCACGGGCGTGGCCTCGGGTCTCCTTGACGGCGAGGGTCGAGAGCCCGAGCGCCAGTGCGGTGTAGGACAGGCCGAGCAGGAACGGCACCGGGCGCAGACCGTAGTGGGCCGCCAGGTAGCCGGCGGCCAGGGACGTCAAGGCCACTGCCCCGTAGCCAGCGGCCTCGTTGAGCCCCATCGCGAGGCCTCGTTGCCTGGGGCCGACGAGGTCGATCTTCATGATCACCGTGGTCGACCACGTCAGGCCCTGGTTGATGCCGAGCAGCACGTTGGCGGCGACGACCCAACCCCAGCTAGGCGCCCAGATCAACATCAGGGGCACCGGAATCGCGACCAGCCATCCGGCGATCAGCACCGGCTTGCGGCCGTACCGGTCCGACCATGTGCCCGCGAAGTAGTTCGCGCCGGCCTTGGCGATCCCGAAGGCGATCACGTAGGTGAAGATGAAGGTGTAGCCGGTCAGCCCGAACTCGCGTTCGGCGAGCAAGGGCAACACGGTCTGCTGTTGGCCGACCATGCCGCCGACCAGGGCGTTGATCGCGACCAGGAGCGTGAACTGGGCAGCATTGGCCCGCAGCCCGAGGCGAGGCCGCGTGCGGTCGTCCTGGGCGTCGACGGGGGTCACGATCCCGCTTCGAGGCGGCGACCGGTGGCGGCGGCCCAGTCGTCGGGACCGCCGACGAGAACGGCGACATCCTGCCGGCCCGCCCGGGCCAGAAGACTGGCGGCGCCCATGGCGCGTTCGCCGTGGCCGCACATGACGACGGTCGGGCCGCCATGGGAGCCGCTCGCTGTCTTGTCCGGTAGGTCGCCGAGCTCGACGTGAGCAGCACCGGGGAGGTGGCCGGCAGTGAACTCGCTGGTCTGCCGGATGTCGAGCACACTGGCACTGCCGATGTCCGGGGCGGTGACGAGTGGGATGGAACCGGTTGGATGACCGGCTTGCATCCAGGACCGAATGCCACCCTCGAGTTCGCCGATCACATGGTCATGGCCGATCTTGCGGGCCTGCCAGAGGATCTCGGCGGGGTCCTGGTCGGCGTCGCGGACGATGACCAGTGGCTTGGCGCCAGGCAGGAGCCATCCGAGCCAGGTCGCGAACACCGGTCGCAGCGGGATCGACACCGAACCCGGCAGATGGGCTGCGGCGAAGTCCTGGACCGAGCGGACATCGACGATCTCGGCGCCGGCCTCGCGCAGCCGGGCAACCGCGCCGGCCGACAAGCCGGGCAGCGAGTCGCCCTTGACGAGTCCCGGTCCGCGACGGTTGATCTCGCCGAGGGTCAGGAAGTACGGCGGGAAGCTGCCGAGGGAGTCGAGCAGCTGTTGGACGAAGGCATCCTCGGACTCCGCACGAAACAGGGAGTTGGTGACCCGCTCGGCGCCGATGGTCGAGGTCCGCTCCGCGCCCGGAGGTGCCGAGCAGAACGAGCCGGCGCCGTGGGTGGGCCACACCGCGACGTCGTCGTCGAGCTCGGCCAGCCGCCGAAGCGACCTGTATTGAGCACGGGCGAGCTCCTCGGTCCGGTCCGGCGATACGAGGTCAGTGCGTGCCGCTGAGCCCACGATCAGGGAGCCACCGGTGAACACGCCGAGGACCCGCTGGTCATCGAGCAGCTCGAAGGCGATGTGCTCATGGGTGTGGCCCGGGGTGGCCAGTGTCCGCAACCTCAGTCCGCCGAGGTCGACGTCGTCGCCGTCGGAGAGGCCCCGGTGCGGGAATTCCCGGCCCCCGGCCCGCGACGCAAGGATGCTCGCCCCTGCGTCGACCGCCAGCTGGACCGCCCCGCTGAGGAAGTCGGCGTGTAGATGGGTATCGGCGGCGAAGGCGATCCGCAGGCCACGGCGGTCCGCTTCGGCTCGAATCGCGCGCAGGTCGCGGCTCGGATCCACCACAAGCGCCCGCCCGTCGGACAGGTCCACCAGGTAGGCGGAGTTGCCCAGACCTTCGTCGACCATCGGGATGACGGAGATGCCCATGACTGGATCCTATGTCATTCCAAGGAATATTGGAATGACGCCCCCGTCGGAGCCCTCAACGCGGCACGTCGCCGTCCTGAACACCGGCAGCCGCCGCGCTGATCCCGTGGATCGCAGCACGGATTCGTCCGGCGGCGGCGTCCGGGTCGGGCTGGCCGTTGTCCAGCCAGGCGATGACCGCGTCGGTGGTCACGGCCGGAATCAGCTGGGCTGCCCAGTCCAGCCACGGCCCCGAAGGAATCTGCTTGGCGAGGTTCGTACGCGCCACGGTCGTCGCGGCAGTCGAGAGGGCGTCGGTCAGGTCCCTGAACTCACGCTCACGGTTGGCAAAGCGGAAGAGCAGACGGAACGCATCAGGGTCTTCGGCGGCAGCACCAAGGAGCGCGGGGATCGCATCGTCCTCGAAGTCGTCGGTGCCCACACGCTCGGCGAGCCGCTCACACGCCCGATCGAGGATCGTCCGATAGAGCTCCGCCTTGGAGTCGAAGTGCCGATAGAGCACGACCCGGGTGATCCCGGCTTCCTTGGCTATGTCATCGAGACCGGTGTCGGCGAACCCGTGCCGCGCGAACGCACGCGTGGCAGCCGCCAGGATCTGGGCACGGCGTTCGGCACGCGGCAGCCGCTGCTTGGACGAAACGTCGGGCATGCACCCCTCCTTCACTTGTGTACTTTGAAGTATACATCTATCTTTGTTTACATGAGAGTATACAAAGGCATTGGCTCGATGACGCGTGAGCCGGTTGCACGCATCGAGGCCAACGGGTTGACCAAGCACTTCGCCGGCATCGCGGCCGTCGATGACGTGAGCTTCACCGTTGAACCCGGCTCGGTCACAGGATTCCTCGGGCCCAACGGCGCAGGCAAGACCACCACACTCCGGATGTTGCTCGGCCTGGTACGTGCTGACCGCGGCTGGGCGACCATCGGCGGGGTCGAGTACCGAGACCTCCCGGCGCCTCTCGAGGTCGTCGGCGCCGCCCTGGAGTCCACCGGATTCCACCCCTCTCGCACCGGCCTCGACCATCTCCGGATCTACACGAGTGCCGCCGCCCTGCCGGCCTCACGCGCCGCGGCGGCGATCGAGGCGGTCGGCCTCAGCAAAGCCAGGAATCGGAGAGTCGGCGCCTACTCCTTGGGTATGCGGCAACGCCTCGCCTTGGCCACCGCGCTTCTCGGTGACCCTGCGGTCCTGATCCTCGACGAGCCGGCCAACGGGCTCGACCCTGAAGGCATCGTCTGGTTGCGCAGTTTCCTGAGGGAGTACGCCGCCACCGGGAGGACCGTGCTCGTCTCCAGCCACGTGCTGACCGAGATGCAGCAACTGGTCGACCGAGTGGTCATCCTCCATCGAGGCCGTGTGGTGCAACAAGCAACCCTGGCAGAGCTCGCCGGCACGCACGGCGATCTCGAGACCGCCTTCTTCGAGCTCACCACCGGCCAGGAGGCCCGACGATGAGATCCCTGATGGCCGCCGAGGTCCACAAGCTTCGCTCCACCCGGCTGTGGTTGTGGTTTCTCCTGGCCGCGATGGCACTGACTGCTCTCTACGTGACGCTGTTGATCGGCTTCAGCGACGACCCCGACACCTTGACCGCGCCGCTGAGCACGGCCTTCGGCCAGCAGACCCTCTTCGCAGTTGCCTCGGGCGGAGCCAACACCCTCGTCGCCGTCTTGGCAGCTATCGGCATCACCGGGGAGTTCCGCCACCGCACCGCAACCGCCACGTTCCTCACCACGCCACACCGCGGGAAGGTGGTCGCGGCCAAGCTCGCGACCTACGCCGCCGTGGGCGTGGGGTATGCGGTCGCATGTCTTCTGGTGGTCGCCGCCATCGCATGGCCCTGGTTGGCTGCCAAGGACATCGACATGGCGGTCCTCGGCAACGGGCTTCCCGGCACATACGCCGGGGTCGTCGCCGACGTGACGATCTTCGCCGTCGTCGGTGTCGGCCTGGGCGCCCTGCTGCGCAACCAGGTCGCCACCGTCGTCGGACTCCTCGTCTACCGCTTCGTCGCCGAGCCCATGCTGACCGCCGTTCCGGCCATCTCCGGATGGACTGCGTACCTGCCCGGGTCCGCCTCGGCAGCCCTCACGCAGGTCTCGCTCAGCACCCAGGACTACCTCGACCCCTGGCTGGGCGGGCTGGTGCTCGCCGCGTACGGCCTGCTCTTCGCCGTCGTCGGCACTCGCGTCTCGATACGTCGCGACATCACCTAGATGATCGGCCATCTCGAGGCCATCACAGGGCGATCTCCGGTCGCACTCGCTTGGGCGTCCAGACGCGCTGCCGGCGGGCGCCGTAGCTGGTCAGCAGCAGTGCGCCGACGAGGAAGGCGGCCAGGACGAGGACATCTGTGAGGACCCGTCCCGACAGCCCGCCGTACATCAGCTGCCGCAGCCCGTCGACGGCATAGCTCATCGGCAGTACGTGGTGGAGCCAGTGCAGCGGCTCGGGGATCGTCTGCCACGGGAAAGTGCCGCCGGCGGTGACGAGCTGGACGACCATCAGGACCAGGCCGAGGAACTGCCCCGGTGCGCCGAGGAGCGCGTTGAGCATGTGCACGATCGCGATGAAGGTCGTGGAGGTGAGCAGCAGGAAGCCGAACGTGCCCAGCCAGTTCACCGGGGTGATGTCGACGGCGAGACCGACGACCACGAGCACGACGACCATCTGCGCGGCGCCGATGAGGGCCGGGGTGAGCCAGCCTCCCAGCGCCACTCTCAGCGGGGTCTGGTTGGCGGCCAGTGCGCGGGTCGAGATCGGCCGGACGAGCAGGAAGAGGACGTACCCGCCGATCCAGGCGCCCAAGGCGAGGAAGAACGGTGCCAGCCCAGCACCGTAGGAGGACGCTTTCGCCTCGGAGACGGAGTCGATGGCGACCGGGTCCGCGATCGTCGAGGCGATCCGGTCGCGCAGCTCCTCGTTGGTGGCGGGTGCCTGCGCGGCGCCGTCCCGCAGCCCCTTCTTCAGGTCGCCGGCGCCGGTGGCGAGCTGGGCGGCACCGTCACGCAACTTGGTCGCTCCGGTGCTGAGCTCGCCGGCCCCGTCGGCGGCCGAGGAGACCCCGGCGACGAGATCGGGCATTGCGTCGGCGAGCTGCTCGTTGCCGTCGGCGACCTGGTCCGCGCCGGAGGCGAGCTGGTCGAGCCGGCCGGAGACGTCGCCGACCCGCTGGTCGACCCGGTCGAGCGGGGCGGATCCGCGGTCGTAGATGGCAAGCACCTCGGCTCGCTGCTGCTCGTCCAGCCCCTGCGCCTCGAGCCGGGCATCGAGTGCGTCCCGATTCGACTCGTACGCCGCGACGGCATCGTCGACGGCGGTCGCCGCCCGCTGACCGGTGGCAGCGATCTCGCCGTTGGCGTCGGCGACCGTTCGGGCGCCGGTGGCCAGCTCGCGTGTCTTGGCGGGCAGATCGGCGACCTTGCCCTCGATCGTGTTCAGGCCGTCCTCGAGGTCGCCCGCTCCGGTGGCCAGCTTCCCGGCGCCGTCGCGGAGCGTGCCCGCGCCCTTCTCCAGCTTCGCGGCACCGTCGGCGGCCTTCGTCAGGCCCGAGCGGAGGTCGGAGATGCCGAGCAGGAAGCTGGCCGCGGCCTGCTCGGAGACCTCGCTGGCGATGGCGTCGCGGACCTTGTCGGTGACGTTGGTCGCGATCGTGGTGGACAGGTAGGAGTTGGCGTCGTTGGTGATGACCTGGATCTGAGCCTGCTTCGGGTCGAGCCGCTCCGCGCCGGTCAGCGTCCGGGAGAACCCTTCCGGGATCCGCAGCGCGAAATAGTAGTCGCCCTCGCGAACGTCTTCCTCCGCCTCGGCCGCGGAGGTCTCCGACCAGTCGAAGTCACCCGATTCCAGGAGCTTGTCGGCGACCTCGCGCCCGGCGTCGATCTTCGTGCCGTCGGTCGTGGTGGCCCCGGTGTCCTCCACGACGAGTGCCGCCGGTAGCTCATCGAAGTTCGCGTACGGATCGTGATTGGCGTAGAGGTAGAGCCCGGCGTAGAGCGTGGGAACGAGGACGAGCGCGACGATGACGAGCTTGGCCAGACGGCCGGCCGTGATC
Source organism: Nocardioides sp. NPDC006273 (assembly GCF_040613495.1). Classification (NCBI taxonomy): domain Bacteria; kingdom Bacillati; phylum Actinomycetota; class Actinomycetes; order Propionibacteriales; family Nocardioidaceae; genus Nocardioides; species Nocardioides sp. NPDC006273. Next base: position 32,692 of record NZ_JBEXSD010000013.1, read on the forward strand.
CGGCGCAGCTCGGTCAGAGCGATACGCAGCGAGTTCATGCTTCCTCCGTCGGGCCGATGGTGAACGTCCGGACTCCGGCCGGGATGACGACCGCACGACTCGCGGTGACGAGGACACCGGGCCGGCTCTCAGAACCGGCTAGGTCCCTGGCTATGTCCAGCCACTGTGCGACCGGCAGCCCGAGCCGCTCAGGGTAGGTGAGGACGAGGTAGCGGGTCCCTGGCCGAAGCAGCGCCATCCGTCCCAGGATCTCCAGACGCGGCGCCGACGGGACGTCCTCCGTGGTGATGCCCGGCGCGAGGTCGAAGTCCCCCAGCCAGCGATCGATGACCTCGGCGCTCGGCTTGTGCTTCGCCATGGCGAGCTCCTCGCCGAGGATCGTGCGGAACGGCACCACCTCGTCCGGCTCGGAGACCCCCGGCACATCGACCAGCGCCACCGCAGCCTGCAGGACCCGGGGCGACGCGTCGCCGGCCACCTCCACCCTGCCCGCGTCCAGCGGGAGCCGCCCCGCCAGCGCCAGCGCCAACGACGTGTGACCGCCCCCGGGCGGACCGACAGCCACCGCGACCTCTCCACCGTGCACCGTCACCGACGTGGTCGGGAGCAGGTCCCGAGTCCCCTGCCGAACCCGCACGCCGAGGGCCCTCAGCCTCGTCGTCTCCTCTTCGACCGCGTCCTCGCTCATGGCCAAACCCTGTCACCAAATGTCGGCAAAGACCGTCAGGCACAACGATCCGGCCGCAGCCGCGCCAAGAACGTCGTACCGTGACTTCAGCCGTACGACGCGAACGGAGGTTCCCGCGATGCCCGATGTCGACGTGGTCGTGGTGGGAGCCGGTCCGGCCGGCCTGAGCGCGGCCGACAGGCTCACCGGTGCCGGCAGGTCCGTGGTGGTGCTGGGGCCAGGGACCGGGTCGGCGGCCGCACCGAGGGGGCAGTCCTCGAAGGGCATCCGATCGAGCTCGATGGGACCTGGATCGGCGAGGGTCACACCGAGATGTACCGGCTCGTCGACGAGCTGGGTCTGGAGACGTTCCCGACCTGGAACGACGCCGGCGAGCTGCTCGTCGACCTCGGCGGCAAGCAGTCCCGGCTCGGTCCGCAGAAGGGCGCGACGCCCAAGCTCAACCCGATCGTCCTGGCCGACCTCGCCCCAGGGCCTGGCCCGCTACGAACGGCTCGCGCGCAGCGTCGACGTCGAGCGTCCGTGGGCTCATCCGAAGGCCACGCTGCTGGACGGGCAGACCTTCGAGTCGTGGATTCGTCGCAATCTGAGGACGGCGACCGGTCGTTCCTAGCTTGGGGATGTTGCTGCGATAGGGCAGCACCCGGGCGCCGGCCGGGAGGATCTCGTCGGTGGAGAGATCGTCACCGACCGTCAGCAGCACCGGGAGCTCGAGGCGATCCGGCAGCGGTTCGAGGTCCGGGAGGCTGGCGATGTTCGGGCCCTTGACCAGCTCCGCCTGCACCGCCTCGTCCGGCGCAGGCGGCGGCTCGAGCTTCTCGGTGTTCACCGCGGACACCGTCGGCAGCTCCACGGTCGGGTAGTCGAGACCCAGGAGGTCCGGCAGCGTTCGAGGGTCCGTGATCGTGCCGGTCAGCGCCGATGCGGCCGCGGTCTCGGGCGAGCAGAGGAAGACCGAGTCGTCGGAGGTGCCCGAGCGACCCGGGAAGTTGCGCGGCATGGTGCGCAAGCTGTTGCCACGTCGCGACAGCGCCTGGCCCATGCCGATGCAGCCCAGGCACCCCGACTGGTGCAGCCGGGCGCCGGCCGCGATCCGGTCGAAGGCGCTGCCCATCCGCATCAGGTCCTGCAGTCCCTGCCGCGAGGTCGGGTTGACGTCGAAAGACGCCCCCGGGCGATCGCAGGTGAGCCGGTCTACCTCACGATGCCGGAGATCTGGGGCGTCGAGCTGACCGGTGAGCTGCCGCCGTGGGTCAGCGCCAAGGACGTCATCCTGGAGATGCTGCGGCGGCACGGCGTCAAGGGCGGCGTGAACCGGATCGTCGAGTACCACGGACCGGGCCTGTCCGCCTTGACTGCGATGGACCGCACGTGATCGCCAACATGGGCGCCGAGCTCGGGGCGACCACGAGCGTCTTTCCCGCCGACGACCGGGTGCGCGCCTTCCTCGCAGCGGAGATGCGCGAGGACGACTTCACCGCCATCGCCGCCGACGACGACGGGGCGTACGACGTCACCGAGTCGATCGACCTGTCCACGCTGGAACCGTTGATCGCCCGACCCGGCTCTCCAGGTGACGTGGTGCCGGTGGGCGAGGTCGCGGGGGAGAGGGTCGAGCAGGTGGTGATCGGCTCCTCGGCCAACCCGGGGCTGCGCGACTTCGCCATCGCCGCCGCCATCGTCAAAGGCAAGCAGACCGACCCGGGGCGACCTCGATCCCGCCGACGCCGATCGCCAGCATGCCCAGTGAGCCTGCCGCGGGCGTGTGGCTGTCCGAGCCGACCATCGTCTTGCCCGGGATCCCGAAGCGCTGCATGTGCACGGGGTGGGAGACGCCGTTGCCGGGCTTGGAGTACCACAGCCCGAACCTTCGGCACGCCGAGTGCAGAAACGCGTGGTCCTCGGCGTTCAGCTCGTCGGCCTGCAGCAGGTTGTGGTCGACGTACTGCACCGACACCTCGGTCTGCGCCCCGCTGCAGGTCCAGCGCCTCGAGCTCCAGCATCACCATGGTGCCAGTGGCGTCCTGGGTGAGGGTCTGGTCGATGCGCAGCCCGATCTCGGTGCCGGGTCGCATCTCACCGGACTCGAGGTGCGTGGAGATCAGCTTCTGCGCGACGTTGAGCCCCATCACGGCGTCTCCTCGTGGGTCGGGGCGTCGGGCAGCACGTCGGCGTACCTGTCCAGGATCTCCTCGTCGGTGGTCTGCCCGAGCTTGCGGGCCACGAACGGCTCGAACGGTGCGTCCAGAGCCGTCGCGACCGCGTCACCCACCAGAATCCCTCCCCACGGCAGGGCCAGCACTACCGGGCGCTCCAGCTGCTCCCGCTCGAGGCGCTGAGCGAGACGTTGTCCTGCATCCCTCCTGTCCTTGAACATCCGATCCTCCTTTCGATGGATCAGCCAGGTACCGGTCAGCTAGGCACCGAATGGCCACACCTCGAGCTCACCCTCTCCGGACGCCAGGGGCCGGAGCGGGTTCAACGCGGTCGTCTCGTCGACGACGCTGCCGTGATGGCTGGCGAATCCCACCAGCACGGTGTCGGGCTCGCCGTACCGTTGGCGCACGAGCTGGCCGACGTTGACCATGCCGGCGTCGGACATGGCGGTGAAGCGCGCGTCGCCGATGTGGGTGTTGTGCTCCCAGACCACGGCCTTGACCGCAGCCTCGACCGGTTTGTCTCCGCAGCGCTTCTCGTGGTGTCGGGACCAGCCGGTCGAGAGTGTCGGCCATGTGGATGTCGCGGACGTTCCAGGACTCGGGGCCACCGCGCACCATCGCGCGGTAGTAGGCCTCCGCGCTGACGACCGCGCGGGCGTTCTGTTCGGCGGCGAATGCCTCGTCCGCGTCGCCGTCCGTCCGGCCCGCTGTGGCCCGCTTCTCCAGCACGTCCCTGAGGAGCGACACCACCTCCGGCTCGCAGGTGTTGGGAACGAGCCGCGTCGCGCGGGGATAGGCCTGTGGGTCCTCGGCGTACGGCTCGAGGCACCGGCAGGCCTCCAGTGCTGCCTCGACGTCGTCGGGCCGACGAATGCCGGACGCCTCAGTGCCGAATCCAGAGGAGAACGGAGAAATTCACAACCGGACTCATGAAGCACTGAACAAGGTTCAACTACACACGAAACCGCAAGTCAGGCTCGAAATCACGAAGGCCCGGACCTCTCGGTCCGGGCCTTCGTCTTGGAGTAGCGGGGACAGGATTTGAACCTGTGACCTCTGGGTTATGAGCCCAGCGAGCTACCGAGCTGCTCCACCCCGCGTCGCAAGAAGAACATTACACGCGAGGGGAAACGAACCCTAATCGGAGATGTCCTCAGCCCCCGGAGATCAGATCGGCGGCCTGGTCGACCTTGTCCTGCGCCTCGGCGATGAGCCGCTCGCGCTCGGCGTAGTCGCCGGACTTGCCGGCCTGGTCCGCCTCGGAGAACAGGGTGCGCGCATCCTCGAGAAGCTGGCCGACCTCGCCCGGCGAGTCGCCAGACGAGGGTGGCTCCGTCTCAGCCGGTTCTTCGTCTTCGGGATCCGAGGTCGACGGCGGCGTCGGTGCGGCGCCGGTCAGCGCGACCTCCAGAGCCTCGTTCAACGTCGAGCCGTAGCCGACCCGGCCGTCGTAGGAGACCAGCACGAAGGCGAGCTGGGCATAGCCGGAGGTGGAGGCGGTCGCCCGGCGGGCGTAGATCGGCTCGACGTACAGGATGCCGTCCTTCGCCGTCGGATAGGTGATCACCTGGCCCCAGACCGGTGCCGAGCCGGAGCGGTTGAACGAGGCGACCTCGTCGGCGATCGCCTTGTCCGTACGGAACTCGTTGGAGACCATGCCAGGACCCTGGGTGTCCTCGGGGAAGCCGGTGGTGATCCGGATCCTCCCGTAGTTCTTCGAGGTGGCGTCCGAGTCGACCGACATCATCGCCGCCAGGTTGGGGCGGTTGTAGGGCACGAAGGCCGAGGTGAGCGACCAGCGAGCCGTCCCCGAGCCGTCGTCGAGGAACATCCGGTAAGGCGTCTGCTGGTGGTTGTCGTCGTTCGGGTCCTCGGGTACGGCCCAGCGCTCGTTGCCGGAGAAGAAGACGTCCGGGTCGGAGACGTGGTAGCGCGCCAGCTGGTAGCGCTGCACCTTGTAGAGGTCTTCGGGGTAGCGAAGGTGCTCCAACAGCTCCTTCGGGATCGACGACTTCGGCATCACCGTGCCGGGGAAGGCCGCCTCCCACGTCTGCAGGATCGGGTCCGCCTCGTCCCACTCGTAGAGGGTGACCGTGCCGTCGTAGGCGTCCACGGTCGCCTTCACCGCGTTGCGCATGTAGTTGATCTCGTCGGTCGGCAGCGTCTGCACCCCGGCCGAGCTCTGAGTGGCGTCGTCGGTCATCGAGGCGAACGAGTCGCTCGCGGACTGCGGGTAGCGGTCGGTGGTGGTGTAGCCGTCGACCACCCACTGGATCCGCCCGCCCACGACCACCGGGTAGACGTCGTCGTCGAGCGTCAGCCACGGGGCGACCTTCTGCACCCGCTCCTTCGGGGTGCGGTCGTAGAGGATCTCGGAGTTCTCGTTGACCCGCGAGGAGAGCAGGAAGTTCGTGGAGCCGAACTGGATGGCGTACATCAGCTGGCGGAAGTTGGACCCGATCGGGACCCCGCCGGAACCTTCGTACGTCGTCCGGGTCTCTCCGTCCTCGGAGTTGTAGTCGAGCTCGACCGGGTTGCCCTTGCCTGCCTTCCCGACGATCGAGTACTCCGGCGAGTCCTCGCCGAAGTAGACCTTGTCCTGGAAATCGCTCTGGCCCGAGGTCAGGTCGTGCTGGCCGGTGCGGTCACCCTCGGCCCACTGCATCTGGTTCGACTCGGTCTCGTCGTCGGCGCCGCGCATGTTGGCGTAGGAGGCGATCACGCCGTTGGAGTGGGTGTAGACCGTGTGCAGGTTGGTCCAGGTGCGATCGGAGTCGGAGATGCCGGCCTGGTTGAGCTCGCGTACGCCGAGCACGACCGCCCGCTCCTTGCCGCCGATCTCGTAGGTCGAGATGTCGAGCGGCTCGTGCACCGAGTAGTAGGAGCGGCCCTGCTGGACCTGCTCGAACTCGCGGTGGACGACCGTGGAATCGACGATCGGCAGCGAGGAGGCGGTCTCGTCGAGCTTTTCGGGCGAGGCGCCGTCGGCCTCGGCCTGCGAGCCGTACTTGGTGATCTCGAGGTCGTCCTCGGCGATGCCGTAGGCCTCCTGGGTGGCCTTGATGTTGGCCGCCAGGTAGGGCTTCTCCTTGTCCTGCTCGCTCGGCCGGACCTGGAAGCCCTGCACGACCGCGGGCCAGATCATGCCGATCAGCAGCACCGAGATGACGAACAGCGAGATCGCGATCGAGGGCAGCTGCCAGTTGCGTCGCCACATGTTCAGGATGAAGAGGAGCCCGCAGATCACCGCGATCGCGAGCAGGATCTGGTTGGCCGGGAGCACCGCGTTCTCGTCGGTGTAGGTCATCCCGTCCAGGCGAGGGCCCGAACCGTTGACGAGGTCGTAACGGTCGACCCAGTAGTCGAGCCCCTTGACCAGCAGAATCAGGCCGAACATGGCACTGAGCTGGACCTGGGCCGAGCGGGTGAACCGGTCGCGCTGCGCGGTGAGCCGGATCCCGCCGTAGACGTAGTGGACGACCATCGCGTCGATGGTGCCGAGGATCAGCCCGGTCAGGGCGAAGTTGACCAGGTAGTGCAACCACGGCAGATCGAAGATGTAGAAGCCGACGTCCTTGCTGAAGAACGGGTCCTTCTTGTCGAAGTCGCGCCCGTGGCGCCACATCAGGTAGGCGCGCCACTGGCCCGAGCCGGAGAACCCGGCGAAGATCCCCGAGACGCCGGCGATGCCGATCAGCAGCCACGTGCGGATCGGGGCGATCGCGTCGCGGTAGCGATCCAGGCCGCCGATGTCGTCTGCCGGGTGGAAGTAGGGGCGGGTGCGGTAGGCGAGCGCCGCGGGCAACCCGATCAAGATCGCCATCAGCACACCGAAGATGACGAAGAGCGCCGCCCGCGTCCAGAAGACCGTGCCGAAGACGCTGCTGAAGTCGATCGCGTCGTACCACAGCGCGTCGGTGTAGATCGCCGCGAAGGCGCTGATGCTGAAGAAGAGCACGATGACCGATACGGCCGAGATCGCCAGCCAGCGGTTGCGACCGGTGCTCTGGGTGCGCGCCGGCGCCTGCGCCGGGTCGTCGTCGTCAAACAAGCTCATTGGTCGCCCTCGCTGTCCGGGATCTCCTCAAGAGTGACACGCAGCAGTTCGAGCAGCTCCGGGACCAGGTCGACGCCGCCGATGACCGACTGGTCGTCGTCGTGCGCCTTCAACCTCAGCGCACAGTACGTGGCACCGGCACGTGTCGCGCCGGCCACGATGCGTACCTCTTGCCGGTCGGGGTGTGCCTTGGCGAACTCGGCGGCCGCCTCGGCGTCCTCAGGGATCTTCCCGTCTGCGTCGGGCGGCAGCACCAGACGCTCGACGACCGCGGCGCAGCCGGTGACGCCTTGCGGCCAGGCGGTCGTCTGGAGGACCTCCTCCAACTGCGTCGTCACCGGGATCTGATCCTGCTCGATCGGGGTCAGCGACCCGTCCTGGTCGGGAGCGTCCAGGCCCATCATCGTGGCGAGCGCGGGCTCGGCCTCGACCAGCGCGGCGGTGTCGACGAGCGCGAAGAGCCTCGCCGGTCCGTCCCACCCCTCCCCGGCGACGTGGGCCTCGATCTCGAGGACGGCCGTGGCCAGCGCGGGGTCGGTCTCCAGATCGAGTCCGCGGCTGAGCTCAGGCGTGGGCTCAGGGGTGTCGTTCACTTCGTGCTCCCACAGGTCGGCAGCTTGGCATTGGGGTCCTCGGTCCAGGTTTCGATTGCCTCGATGGCGTCATCGAGAGTCTCCACACGGGTCAGGCGCATGTCACCGTTCGCGGCGCCCTCGACGTCTTGGCAGTTGCCGGCGGGCACCAGGAAGAGCTCCGCTCCGTCCTCGGCCGCTCCCGGGATCTTCTGTTGGATCCCGCCGATCGGACCGACGTTGCCGTCACCGTCGATGGTGCCGGTGCCGGCGATCTTCCGCTCGTCGGTCAGCGGATCCTCGGTGAGGGTGTCGTAGACGGAGAGCGCCATCATCAGCCCCGCGCTCGGCCCGCCGATGGCCGGGTCGAGGGTGATCTTGATGTCGTAAGGGAACTCGTAGGTCGCCCCCAGCGAGACGCCGATGTAGGCCTTGCCGTCCTTCTCACCGGTCGTGATGGTCTCAGTGCGCTTCTTGCCGTCGCGCTCGACGGTCATCACGACCGTGTCCCCGGGCTCGACCTTCTGCACCTCGGTGACGACCTCTTGCGGGGTGTCGACCGGCTTGTCGCCGACCTTGGTCACCACGTCGTCGGCCTTCAGCTTGCCGGCTGCCGGCGCGTCCTTGGCCACCTCGGCGACCGAGACCTCGTCGACGTCCTCACCGAGCTTGGTCAGCGCCGCCGCGATCGCCGCGTCCTGAGCGCTGGCCATCTGCACCTGCCCGGCCTCACGGTCGTCCTCGACAGTGCCCTGGTCCGGGTATGCGACCTCGCGCGGGTAGACCGCCTCGGTGTTGCTCATCCACGCACCCAGCAGAGTCCACAGTCCGAGCCTGGCCTCGCGGGTGGTCTCGGAGACCGTGGTCATCCGCAGCTGTCCCTCGTCGTCGTAGGCCTTGTGACCCTCGACCTGGACGATGTCCTTGCCGTCGAACTCGCCCAGGACATTCACCGTCGGCCCAGGGCTGTAGATCGTGTAAGGCAGCGGAACCACCCACGCGATCACGATCAGGGCGACGACGAGCGGCAGGGCGATGAGACCCGCCAGGGTGCGCTGCGTCATAGCGTCACCTTCTCATTCGAGACAAACAGGTGACCGAGGGTGGGTCTCGACGAGCTCGGGGCCACTACGTTCAGCCCCCAAAGCCTAGGAGGCATCGCGGTTGACACGCACCGCGAGCCCGGTCGACCTGTCGGGCGGCGGCTGGGGGGCTGCGTACTTCTTCGAGCGCTCGCGGGTCTTGGTCTTCTCCAGCGCGATGCCGAGGCGGCGGACGACCTCTTCCCGGTCCTCCTCGCGCCCCTCACGCCCCAGGAAAGCAACCCAGGCCATCGCCAGCACGGTGATGACCGCGGAGGGTACGAGCCAGAGCAGAATGTCCACGATCAGCAATCGTATTGGTGTCGCCAACAGGGCGCGTCAGGGCGCGCCGACCCACTCGTCCGTGCCGTCGGTGAAGGCCTGGTGCTTCCAGATCGGGACCTCGGCCTTGAGGGTGTCGATGAGGTCGCGAGACGCGGCGAAGGCCTCGCCGCGGTGGCCGGAGGCGGTGGCGACGATGACCGCGATGTCACCGATGTCGAGGTGACCGGTGCGGTGAACGGCGGCGACGCCCGCGACGCCGTGGTCGGCGGCCACCTTCTCGGCGACCTCCGTCAAGCGCGCGAGGGCGGTCGGGTGGGCCTGATAGTCGAGGCCGGTCACGCCCTTGCCACCGTCGTGGTCACGTACGCGGCCGACGAAGAGGGTCACCCCGCCGGAAGCGTCGTCGTCGAGAGCGTCCATCACCTCGGTGACGTCGAGCGGGGTCTCCCGGATGTCGAGGAGCTTCACGGCACCCTTCTTACGTTCAGCCATGAGATACATGCTAGTCCTTGCAGACAGTGGGCTTCCGTAACCGCGTAGGCTGGAGACATGAGTCAGACCCCAGGTGGCCCCGACGAGCCGGAGGAGCCGGAGAACCCGTTCAAGGGCACGCCCTTCGAAGCTTTCTTCGGTGGTTTCCCCATCGGCGGCGTCGGTGGCGGCCCCGGCGGCATGCCGGACCTGAGCCAGATCTTCGGTCAGATCCAGTCGCTGCTACAGCCCTATGACGGCCCGCTGAACTGGGACGTCGCGATGGACCTTGCCCGCAAGGTCGCCGCATCCACACCCGACCCGACGCCTTCTCAGCGACAGAAGGACGCGGTCGCCGACGCGATCCAGCTGGCCGACCACTGGTTGGAGGAGACCACCTCCTTCCCCACCGGCGTGAAGTCCGCCACCGCCTGGTCGAAAGCGGAGTGGCTGGTCAACACGCTGGACGCGTGGAAGCCGCTGATCGAGCCGGTCGCGGCGTCCACGGCGAGCGCGATGAGCGGTCAGCTCCCCGAGGAGATGAAGGCCCAGATGGGCCCGATGATCGGGTTCGTCGGCAAGGCGATGGGCGCGTTGTACGCGAACCAGGCCGGCACCGGCCTCGGCCATCTCGCCGGCGAGGTCATCTCGGTCTCCGACATCGGCATCCCGCTCGCCGAGCTCGGCCAGGCCGCGCTGCTGCCGGTCAACGTCGAGCCCTTCGCCGAGGGCCTGGGCGTCAGCACCGACGACGTGCTGCTCTACCTGGCGCTGCGCGAGGCGGCCCATCAGCGGCTCTTCGCGGGGGTGCCGTGGCTGCGCGACCATGTCGTCTCCGCCGTCACCGACTACGCGCAGGGCGTAGAGCTCAACATGGAGGCCATGCAGCAGCGGATCGAGGAGCAGATGCGCGGCCTCGACCTCTCCGCGATGCAGGACCCCACGCAGCTGCAGAACATGTTCGAGGAGGGCATGTTCGAGGTGCCCGACTCGCCGGTGCAGAAGGCTGCGCTGGAGCGGCTCGAGATCGTGCTGGCGCTCGTCGAGGGCTGGGTCGACGAGGTCGTCGCCCTGGCCACCGCCGACAAGATGCCGGTTGCCACACAGCTGCAGGAGGCCGTACGCCGCCGCCGGGCTGCCGGCGGTCCGGCCGAGCAGACCTTCGCGACCCTGGTCGGCCTGGAGCTGCGACCGCGTCGACTGCGGGACGCGGCCGCGCTGTGGGGCTCGCTGCGCACCCGGCAGGGCATCGAGGCCCGCGACGGCGTCTGGATGTCCCCGGCGCTGCTGCCCACCTCGGCCGACCTGGACGACCCGCTCGGCTTCCGCGAGGGCGCCGAGGCTCCCGACGTCGAGTCGATCGACTTCGACGAGGAGCTCAAGAAGCTGCTCGGTGGCGACGGCGACGGAGGCAGCGACACCAGCGGGGACTCGAAGGAGTGAGCGCGCTCGCGATGCTGCGAGCGTGGGAAGCGCCGTCCGACTCGCAGGAGGCTCTGCGGCAGCGCTATGTCGCTCACCTCGAGGCGAACCCTGAAGGTGTCTTCAAGCCGTCCGTCCCCGACCATCTGACGGCTTCGTGCCTGGTGGTCTCCGAGGACGGCTCGCAGGTCCTGCTCACCCACCACCGCAAGGCCCGGCGCTGGTTCCAGTTCGGTGGCCACCTCGAGCAGGGGGACCCGACGCTGTGGGCCGCGGCCGCCCGCGAGCTTCGCGAGGAGTCGGGCGTGCCCGACCTGGAGCCGATGCCCGGCATCGTCCAGCTCTCCGAGCACCCGGTCCCCTTCTGCGCGCCGTCCGGTGACGTCCACCATCTCGACGTACGCTTCGTGGCCCTCGCTCCCGCCGGTGCGGTTCCGGAGGTGAGCGAGGAGTCGCTGGACGTGCGTTGGTGGCCGGTCGACGCCATCCCCGACCCCGAGGAAGACCTCCTCGAGCTGGTCAAGCTCGCCCAGGCTCGTCTCTAAACCGTGAGACGCGTCCTCATGGGTCCGTGCCGAGCGCGGTGTGGGCGGTCGGCCGACGGCTGACGGCGAGCGCGGCGGGCGGTTCACCTGCGTATCTGACGACGTCGCGGGTCAGGTGGCTCTGGTCGGCATAGCCGTGACGGGCGGCGACCTCGGCGACGGTCAACGCGCCGAGGCGATGTATCGAGCTTGTCGAGATGTCGGAGGCGGCGCGCTCGAAACGTACGACACCGGCAGCTGCCTTCGGAGTGAGCCCGACCGCGCGCTGGAAACAGGTCGTGACGTATCGATGGCTCCATCCGGTCTCGGCCACGAGGTCCCGGATGCGGACCTGACCTCCGGACTCGGTGATCCGATCCCACAGCCAGGCCACCAGCGGGTCGGCCGGACCACCGGCCCGCGCCAGCAGAGCGGACTGCACCAGGTCGAACCTCGGTCGCCAGGTCCCGGCCTCTGCGAGCTGTTCCGAGAAGGACGGCCCGAGCTGGGGCATCAGGTCCTCGACCGCGATCACCCTCCCGGCCACCTCACGACCCGGGACACCGAGCAGCTGGGAGATGCCGAGCGGCGTCAGATAGACCTGCACGCACGCATGGCTACGGCCGGACCGGGTCGAGACCGGCCCGCGCATGAACCCGGACAGGAACGACTCGTACGTCCCGACGCCTTCCCCCGCGGCGACGTCGACGATCTCGAACGGGTCCCCGAAGGAAAGGACCAACGGAAGCAGGGTCCCCGCGGACTGGCGCCGTTCGAGCGGCGTGGCCGACTGTTCACGGAAGCCGACGACGCCCGCCACCAGACCCCGCAGACCAGGGTGGGTGGGCAGACGCACGATCTCGCGGGTCACGCCGGTCACATACCGATGATCGCCGGTCGATTTCGTTCAAGCCAGACGATTCGAGAAAGGCGCAGGCTGTAGGCATGCGAAAACTTGCGATCGTGGAGTTCTTGAGCGTCGACGGCGTGATGCAGGGGCTGGGCTCCCCGGACGAGGACCGAGAGGGTGGATTCGAGCACGGCGGGTGGGGCGCGCCGTACAGCGCTGCGCTCGGGGAGGTCCTCTCCCCCGACGTCGGTGCGCAGACCTCGGCGTACGTCATGGGACGGCGGACCTACCAGAAGATGGCCGAGTTCTGGCCGACCCAGCCCGATACGAACCCCATGGCGGCGAGCCTCAACTCAGCCCCGAAGCACGTCGCGACCCGCACGCTCGACGACCTGTCCTGGAGGGGTGCCAGCGCGCTCCAGGGAGACGTCATCGAGGCGGTCGCCGGCCTCAAGGCCGAGGGGAAGGGCACCATCGTGGCGCTCGGGAGCGGTGACCTCGTCCGTCAGCTGATGAGTGCCGGGCTCGTCGACGAGCTGCAGCTGTTCCTGCATCCGTTGCTGCTCGGCACCGGCAAGCGACTCTTCGGCGACCTGCCGTCGCCGTGCTCGCTGCGGCTCGAGGACATCGCCTCGACGAGGCTCGGCACGGTCGCGCTCACCTACGCCGTCGATCAGTCGATCTCTTCGACGTCGTCGTCGTCCTCACCCGGAGGGGCGGGGAGCCTGGCGGCGGCGGACCAGCCGGCCAGGTAGCCCTTGGCGCGCTCGGCCTGGGGGTAGCGGTCGACCCAGGCCCAGAATGCGTCGTTGTGCTTGGCCTCGAAGAGGTGGGCGAGCTCATGGACGAGCACGTAGTCGATGACCCAGTTCGGCATGCCGCGCAGCCGGTCACTGAGCCGGATCGAGCGGTCACCCGGGGTGCAGGAGCCCCAGCGGCTGTTCTGGTTGTCGACCCAGCGCACGGAGTCGGGCTTGGCCAGACCGCCGAAGTACTGGTCGCTCAGGGCGACGGAGCGCCGCATCAGGTCGTCGTCGCTGGGCTTGCGGCGCCGCTCGGCCTTCTCCAGCCGGGCGACCATCTGCTCGACCCACTCGGACTCCTCCCGCTGCGACATCGCGGCCGGGATCATCACGATGATGCGGTCGCCGTCACGGTAGGCAGAGACCGTACGCCGACGCCGCTTGCTGCGTCGCACCTCGATCTCCGGGCCGTCCATAGGACAAAAAACTACCTGTTCGCCCAGGCCAGCAGGCGGTCCCGCGGCCAGGTGTTGACGATCCGTTCCTCTTCGATGCCCGCCGCTTCGGCTCGTTCGCATCCCAGGACGAGGAAGTCGAGCTGACCCGGAGCATGCGCGTCCGAGTCGATCGAGAAGAGGCAGCCGATGTCGCGAGCGAGCTCGAGGAGCTTGGTCGGCGGGTCTCTCCGCTCGGGCCGCGAGTTGATCTCGACCGCGACCTGGTGCTCGGCGCACGCCTCGAAGACCTTGCGCGCGTCGAACTGGCTGCCCGGCCGGACGCCGCGGTTTCCGGTGACCAGTCGGCCGGTGCAGTGGCCGAGCACGTTCATCCGGGTCGTGGAAACCGCCGTGACCATGCGCCTGGTCATCTGCTCCTTCTCCATCTTGAGCTTGGAGTGGACGCTCGCGACCCGTAGCTCGAGCTTGTCGAGCATCTCGTCGGTCTGGTCGAGACTGCCGTCGTCGAGGATGTCGACCTCGATCCCCTTCAGCAGGGTGAACCCGTGTCCGGCGAGATGGTCGTTGACGGCGTCGACCACGCCGAGCTGGCGCTCCAGGCGGGCGACGCTGAGTCCGTTCGCGATGGTCAGACGCGGGCTGTGGTCGGTGAGCACGAGGTAGTCATGACCGAGCTCGATCGCGGTGAAGGCCATCTCCTCGATCGGCGACCCACCGTCGGACCAGTCGGAGTGACTGTGCAGGTCGCCCCGGATCCGGCTCCGCAGCCCGTCCCCGGCGCCATCGGCGGTCAGCGACCCGCCGTGCGCCCGCTCGGTGTCCCGCAGCCGCTGCGGAACCTCGCCGCGCGCCGCCTCGGCGATGACCTTTGCGGTGCTCGCGCCGACCCCGCTCAGCTCGGTCAGGGTGCCTTCGTCCGCCCGGCGGCGGATGTCGTCGTCGGAGAGGGGAAGGATCGCTGCCGCGGCGGCGCGGAAGGCCTTCACCTTGTAGGTGTCCTCGCGACCGCGCTCGAGCAGGAACGCGATCCGACGCAGGGCCGCGACGGGGGACAACGCCTCGCCTACCAAATCTTCCTCCAACTATTTTCTCCTCCACAGCTGGCCGAGAATGATTTTCCCAGGTCAAGGTCTTGATTCCACTCAACATTCTTCATCCGCGTTCCATGGTTACTCACAGGAACGGACGTGTCATCCACCGGATGTCCCCAAGCAAAGCCGGGTTCTCCACATCTTGTCCACAAGGATCGCGGAGTGGGACGTTGACGTGCCCCGCCATCCTCTTTAGGTTCGATATCAGTGGGACCCCCGGCGCCGCCGGACGGCCTTCGCAAGGGGAAGGCGAAGGACGATCCAGGCACCGGGGGTCCCTCCATATTTCCAGACGACTCGGTCTCCGCGACAACGACTTCTGCGCGCTGTCGCGAGCGCCTTCGATGCTCCTTCGAAAGCCCCGAATCCCCCGGTATCACGCCAACACGCCGAGACTCGCTCGATAGCCCGTGTTGCCGCCGCAAGCCTCGTGTGTCGTAGGGTCGAAGCGGCTCGCCATGGCGAGCTTCCGACGGGCTTCCCTGACCACCCCGTCGCGACGACCAGTTACATCGAGGCAAGGAGGCCGTCATGGCGGAGACCTGGAGCGGCGAGTTCTACTGCGTGAAGTGCAAGGAGAAGCGCGAGGCGACCGGTGAGATTCGGGTGAACGACAAGGGCACCAAGATGGCCAAGGCCGTCTGCCCCGTCTGCAGCACCAACCTGAACCGCATCTTGGGCAAGGCCTGAGCCTGCGACTCCGCGACGAAGGAGCGGAGTCGCAACGCGAAGGGATCGAGCGAGCGCGCGGCTGAGCTTGCGAAGTCGCGACCGCGGGTCGAGATACTTCACTCAGTTCATCCTGAGCCCACGCGGCGGCGTCCCCGGCATGTCCGGGCGGCGCCGCTGTCGCATTTCAGAAGTTATCCACAGGCCCTGTGGATTGCCGATGCAAGAATCCTGAGCCGATGTGAGACTCCCGGTATGAGCACGCGCTACCGGATTCGGCCGGGGTATGTGGCCGTACGACGTGATGATTCCCGACTCCAGATCGGCATCGACCCGCCACGGCGGGCGATCGTGCAGGACGGCGTGGAGGTTCGCCGCCTGCTGACCGACCTCGCCGCCGGAAGGGCCGTCGAGCCCGACCATCTGCCGGGGTGGCACGCGATGCAGCAGCTCGGCAACGCCGGTCTGCTGGCGGAGGCGGACGGTGAGGACCCGCCGCCACCGGTCGCCTTCGACGGGCCGCCCGCGATGGTCTCGGCCGCTCGGGCACTGCTCGGGCCGGCGCCGGCATCGAGCGACCCGGGCGTCGTCGTGCTTCTCTCCCAGGGACCGCTCGATCGCGAGCGCGCCGATGAGATGGTGCGTGGCGGACGGGCGCACCTCGTCGTGGAGAGCGGCCCCGACAGCTGGTCGGTGGGCCCGCTGGTCGTGCCCGGTGTCACCGCGTGCCTGCGATGCGTCGACGCAGCCCTCGCCGAGGAGGACGACAGGCGTGCCGTGGTCGTGAACCAGCTCGTCGGCATCAAGGTGCCGAGCGATGCGTTGCTGCAGTCCCTCGCGCTCTCCTGGGCCGTACGCGACGCCCACACCTACTTCACCGGACGCACACCGGCCTCGTGGTCGGCGACGGTGGTCCTCACCCGTGACGACGCACCCACGGTCCGGCCCTGGCTTCGGCATCCCTACTGCGGCTGCGCCTGGGACCTGATCGCCGCAGCGGGGGCGGAGGGCGGCGAACCGGCTTGACCGGACTCAGGTGCCTCCGGCACCCTTGCGGACATGGTCACGAAGAGCGCGCTGCGACGACGAGGCTCGGGTCTCTGACCCCGCCTTCGCGTCAGGCTGCCCTCTTCACCTCCTAGGACCACTCGTGCACGAGCACACCCTCGCCCTGTCCGCACACCTGCAGGACGCCGTCGTCACCTGCTTCGGTGGCGCCTACGCCGGCATCGACCCCGAGCTGCGCCCGGCCACCCGGCCCGAGTTCGGGCACCTCCAGTCCAACCTCCCGCTGCGACTGGCCGGCCCCCTCGGCCTGCCGCCGCAAGACATCGGCGCCCGCCTCATCGACGCCGTGGACATCTCGACGAGCTCGATACATCGCCTCGGCGGACTAGGCACCCTCGAGCTGGCCGGCGCCGGATTCATCAACGTCACCTGGTCCCCCAGCGTCCTCGGCGCGGCCGTCCGGGACCTGCTCACAGACCCGCACCTGGGCGTACCCGCTCAAGAGAGCCCGAAACGGGTCGTCGTCGACTACTCCTCCCCCAACGTCGCCAAGCAGATGCACGTCGGGCACCTGCGTTCCACGGTCATCGGCGACGCCCTGGCGCGGGTGCTGACCTGTGCCGGCCACGAGGTCGTCCGGCAGAACCACCTCGGCGACTGGGGAACACAGTTCGGCATGCTGGTCGAGGAGCTGCTCGGGGAGGATCTCCGCGACCCGGCGGCGGTGGCCGGTCTGGACATGGCCGAGCTGCTCGCGCTCTACCAGCGGGCCAAGGTGCGCTTCGACGACGATCCGGGTTTCGCCGACTCCGCCAGGCGGCGGGTCGTGGCGCTGCAGTCCGGCGAACCGACCACGCTCGCGCTGTGGCAGGCGCTGGTCGACGCCTCGATGACGGAGTTCGACGCCGTCTACAGCCGGCTCGGCGTACTCCTGACCGACGACGACTTCGACGGCGAGAGCCGCTACAACGACCGGCTTCCCCGCGTCGTCGACGACCTCGACGCGTTGGGGCTGCTGACCGAGTCGGCCGGCGCGCAGGTCGTCTACCCCGACGGTTTCACCGGCCGCGACGGCGCCTCGCTGCCGCTGATCGTGCGCAAGTCCGACGGTGGGTTCGGCTACGCGGCCACCGACCTCGCCACGATCCGGCACCGTGTCGACGACCTCGCCGTCGACCGGGTCGTCTACATCGTCGACCACCGGCAGAGCCAGCACTTCGAGATGGTCTTCGCCGTCGCTCGCGCCGCCGGCTGGCTGCCCGACTCGGTGGAGGTCCATCACGTCGGCTTCGGGACCGTGCTTGGCCCCGACGGTCGGCCCTTCAAGACCCGCTCGGGCGAGACGGTGACGCTGACCGCGCTGCTGGACGCTGCCGAGGAAGCGGCCGCGGCCAGCTATGCCGGCCCGGAGGTCGTACGCATGGTGGCCAACGCCGCCGTGAAGTACGCCGACCTCTCCAACCATCTCGCCCGCGACTACGTCTTCGACCTCACCAGGATGTCGGCCACCACCGGTGAGACCGGCCCGTATCTGCAGTACGCCCACGCCAGGGTGTGCAGCATCCTCGCGCAGGCGCCCCAGCAGACGTACGCCGCCGGCACGCCGCACCACCCGGCCGAGCAGCGGCTCGCGCTGGAGCTGGCCGGCTTCGCTCCGGTGGTCGCCAAGGTCGCCGACACTCTGGAGCCGCATCACCTGACTGCGTACCTCTATGGCCTGGCGACCGCGTTGACGGCGTTCTACGAGAGCTGTCCGGTGCTGAAGGCGGAGGGCGAGGTCAGGGAGACGCGGCTCGGGTTGTGCGAGGCGACGCGTCGGGTGCTGTCGACAGGGCTCGGGCTCCTCGGGATCGAGGCGCCCAAGCGGATGTGAGCGGGGCCGACTGGTGAGGCCTAGGCCCACCAGTCGGAGTCGAGCTTGGCTTCCATGGAGCGCACGTGACGACGCGAGCAGGCCTCGCAGAACGACTTCGCGCGCCCACGCTCGACCGCGGTGGTCCATGCCAGGAGGCGGTTGGGGTCGGCCTCGTAGCATCCGCAGAAATCGCAGGTCTTCATGGCTCAACGATAGGTCGAGATCCTGCGGTTCGGCGGACACAACACCGAAATTCTGCGTCTCCTGGATGTCAGAGCCGGGTTACCTGTGGGACGGCAGGACGCAGGCGGTGTCGAGGCCCAGGACGTGGTTGAGCCGGCCGAACGCCAACCACGACCCCAGGCACATGCTCAGCTCGACGATCTCGGCGTCGGTGTAGTGGGCCGACATCCGGTCCCAGAAGGCCTGGTCGATCCCATGGTGGTCGTTCGCGTAGCGCTCCGCGAACTCGGCCGCGAGCCGGGTGCGGTCGTCGAAGGCGCCCGTCGTACGCCACTCCTCGACCGCCTCGGCGAACGACTCCTCGACCGTCTCACCGTCTCGGTCGGTGCGCCAGTCGAGGCAGAAGACACACCCGTTGATCTGCGCGATCCGCAGCCGGGCGGCCTCGAACTCGCGAAGCCCGAGCGTGGTGTGCTCGTAGACCGCGAGCGAGAGGCCGGCGGCGGCCGGGCCGATCCCGGGGACCATCTCGCCCCAGACGTACTCGATCGGGTCCCGTCCGTCGGGGACGTCGATGATCATGCGGTCACACCATCCTGGGCGGCCTTGGCCGCGCCGAGCCTGCCGGTCGCCGGACGCAGCGGCACGTCCAGCGCGTCGTAGAGGCCGGGGCCTGCGTCGACGAGCCACTCGATCGCCCCGACGAGCCGACCGACCGCGGTGGCGTTGCCGCCCGCCGCCCTGTTGCCGGTCTTGTCGGTCGCCTCGACCGTCACCTCGATCCGAGGGTCGCCCTCGATGATCACGCGGTGGGCGCCGTCGCCGTCGGGCGGCGTGGGCCAGTGCGGAGCGCAGGAAGGGTGGATGCGGGTGACGTGCTCGACGACGATGAGCGGCTCGCCGTCGACGATGCCCTGGACCTCGAAGCGCACCGCGCCCTGGGTGCCCTTCTCGAAGTCGCCCATCGACGCGGTGGTCACGGTCTCGTCGAGCGGGAGCCGCTGGACGGTCTCCCGGACCTCGTCGAGCTCGACCTCGAGCGCCCTGGCCAGCAGCCGGATCTGGCCGCCCCACACCATGGTCGGCACCGTTTCGGCGAGCATCGGGGCGTCGTAGTCCATCGGCTGGCCCATGCCTACGAGGTAGCGGACCGAGTCGGGCTGGTCGTAGGTGGAGTAGTCGAAGATCTCCTGGCACCGGACGACGTCCACGGTGCTGCCCAGGCCGCTGACGAGCAGCGGCAGCACGTCGTTCGCCCACCCAGGGTCGACGCCGGAGACGAAGAGGGACCCCCCGCCCTCGGCGATCGCGGCCAGCACCGGCTCGCGCATCTCCGGCGGCGCGTTGCGCTGGTCGTAGAGCGCGTAGAGGGCCGGGGTGACGACCACCGCTCCGGTCCCGAGCGCTCGCACGATGTCGGCGAGGGCCTCGTCAGGACGGATGTCGCCGGACGCGGCGTACACCACCGCCTGCGGACGGGACGCGAGCACCGAGTCGATGTCGTCGGTCGCGGCGACACCGAGATCGCGGCCGAGATCCCCGAGGTCGCCCGCGTCTCGGCCGACCTTCCCGGGGTCATGGACGAGGACGCTCGTCAGCTCGAGACCTGGATGTGCGTCGATCGCCCGGATGGCGAGTCGACCGATATTTCCTGTGCCCCAAACGCAGGCGGTGACCATGCGAGCTCCTTGTCGGTCTGCGTGAATTGTTGCGAAACCTATGACACCCCCACCGGCATACTAGAACATGTTCTAGGAATCAGTGATGAAAAGGGAGGACATCATGAGCAACGCACCACGAGAGGACGGGCCGCGAGGTCTGTCACGCCGAGGATTCATGCTCGGCGCAGGATCGCTGGCCGGTGTCGGGATGCTGGGAGGAGCATTCGGAACCGGCGCGGCGTGGGCGGCCTCGGCGTCGTCGATCGGCAACGGCGCACGTGTCCCGGTGCTGGTCATCGGCACCGGGTACGGCGGCTCCGTCGCGGCCCTACGACTGGCCCAGGCGGGCATCGACGTCCACATGGTCGAGATGGGCCAGGACTGGTCCACGGTCCCACCGGGGCCGGACGGCAAGATCCACCCGAAGGTCTCCAGCCCGGACTACCGCTCCTTCTGGATGCGCACCCGAACCAAACAGCCGCTCAGCAACTTCCTGGGGTTCCCCATCGACAAGGCGGTTCCGAAGTACGCCGGCATCCTGGACGCCGAGGACTTCGCCGGGATCTCCGTCTACCAGGGACGTGGCGTCGGCGGCGGCTCGCTCGTCAACGGCGGCATGGCGGTCACCCCGAAGCGCCAGAACTTCGCCGACATCCTGCCCTCGGTGAGCGCCGAGGAGATGTACGCCACCTACTACCCTCGCGCCAATGCCGCGCTCGGCGTCAGCACGATCGATCCCGCCTGGTTCGAGCGGACGTCGTACTACCAGTACTCGCGGGTGGGGCGTAAGCACGCCGAGCGCTCGGGCTTCGACTGGACGTTCGTCCCGGCCGTCTACGACTGGGACTACATGGAGGCCGAGGACAACGGGAGCGTCCCGAAGTCGGCCCTCGGCCAGGAGATCCTCTACGGGAACAACCACGGCAAGAAGACCCTGCCGAAGACCTATCTCGCGCAGGCCACTGCCACCGGGCGGGTCTCGATCTCCGCGCTGCACCGGGCCACCTCGGTCAGGCCGGCCGCGGCCGGTGGCTACGACGTCGTCCTCGAGCAGATCAACACGGCCGGCGATGTCGTGGCCACCAAGACCGTCAACGCCGGCAAGATCTTCTTCGCGGCCGGCAGCGTCGGCACCAGCAAGCTGCTGGTGAAGATGAGGTCGACCGGCGCGCTGCCCGCGCTGAACGGCGAGATCGGCCAGGGGTGGGGCGACAACGGCAACATCATGGTCGGACGCGCCAACCACATGTGGGACGCCACCGGCGACGTACAGTCCACGATCCCGTGCTCGGGCATCGACAACTGGGACGCCGGCGGCGCCTTCGCGGAGGTCGCTCCCCTGCCTGCAGGGCTCGAGACGTTCGCGTCCTTCTATCTCGCGATCACCAAGAGCCCCCGCCGGGCGGCGTTCAGCTACAACTCGGCCAGCGGCAACGTCGACCTGTCGTGGCAGACATCCTGGAAGCAGGACTCCATCACGATGGCGAAGACGATCTTCGACAAGATCAACCGCAAGGAAGGGACGATCTACCGCACCGACCTCTTCGGCGTCAACAAGATCTGGGGCGACCACCTGACCTATCACCCGCTGGGCGGCGCCATCTTGAACAAGGCGACCGACAACTACGGCCGGCTGCACGGCTACGACGGTCTGTACGTCATCGACGGTGCGCTCATCCCCGGCAACACGAGCGTCAACCCGTTCGTGACGATCACCGCCCTCGCCGAGCGCAACATCGAGAGGATCATCGCCGCCGACCTCTGAGCGAGCCGGGGCGAAATGTCTGGACCGGCCAGTCCGAGGGTTTCTCGGACTGGCCGGTCATCATCCACACCCGCGATCAGAGGGGTGAGGTCTTCTGCCCTGAGAGGGGCTTAGAGGTCGTGCGGGCGGGGCGGCCGTCGCGAGCGTCGTCCCAGTGCGTGCCCAGCAAGGCGGAGGAGGGAGGCGGCCCGGTGTTGGCCGTCGACCGACGACAACGCCGCTGGGTGCGTGCTGGGGCGGCGCGCAGCAGGCTGCCTCGCCCGCGCGACCTCTTAGAGCGCGCGGGCAATAGCCAGCTTCGCCTGGACGGCGGCTCGCTCGGCCTTGCGGCCCAGGCGAGCGGCCTTGACGAGGGCATGTCCTCGCCGCAGTTCACGCGCCTCTCCCAGGCGCGCGGACATTTGCGCGCGCGCCAGGTCTTCGTAAAGCAAGTTCATCTGAGTGCTCCGTACTCGGTTGGTGTTCATGTCTGTTGGTCTCCTGGCGGTCAGCGGACTGCGAGGCCCGTGGTCGGCACGATCATGTTCATGGGTGTTGCCTTTCGTCGTTGAAACGGCTTGAGTTGCTCGTCGTCTGCTCAGGCGGCGTCCTTGCGGGGCCGGCCACGGGGCCGCTTGCGGGGGATCACCTTCCCCTGCAGAAGCAGCTGGCCACCCCAGACGCCCCAAGGCTCACGCCGGTCAAGAGCGCCGGCGAGGCAGAGCGGCTGCACGGGGCAGGTCGCGCAGAGCGTCTTGGCGAACTCGACGTCGGCAGGCGACTCGGCGAACCACAGCTCGGGGTTGTTGGCCCGGCAGGGCAGCAGGTTCTCGTCGTAGCTGTTGGCGCGGTCGTGGAGAACGCCGAGAGTGGCCTCGACAGGCTCGACCACCGATGGCTCGAGAATGCTGGTCATATGTACACCTCCTTTTGTGACTGATCGCGGGTTTTTGAGAAACAGAAAGGCCGCGGATCCCGGGTTTCGGGTTCCGCGGCCTGGAGGCTGCTGTGGCTACGTGGTTCTACGTAGCCGGACAGCTCCAGGCTCGAATCCCGTGGGACTTGACCTTGATGGCATCCGCCTGCGGGGACACGAGTCCCTCGACGCGCATGCCGTAACCGGCGCCCGTAAAGGCACCAGCAGCCGGGGTGGCCCAGGTCGGGCTCGACAGCTCGGGGTGGCCGCACGCGGACATGGCGATGCCATTGATCGGCGTCTTGATCGTGTTGATCTTCATCGGGGCCACCTCCTTCGGGGCTGTCGGGCGCGCTCAACAGCGCGCGGCTTTACTTGATGAAAGAACAGTAACTGGCCGGACAGGTCGGCCGCAAACGATTAAACCGGTTGATTTCGAGTAATTTTCGCGGAGCCTTTTCAGCTGTTCGCGGTGATCACATCAAGGACTTCCGTTCCGTACGTCTCCACCTTGCTGCGGCCGATGCCGGCGATGCGCTGCAGATCCTGGAGCGTGCCCGGTTTCTGCTCGGCGATCTGCTCGAGGGTGGCGTCGGTGAAGATCACGAACGCCGGCTTGCGGGCCGCCTCGGCGGTCTCCTTGCGCCACTGCTTCAGCCGGCCGTAGAGCTCCTCGTCGTAGGGCGCGTCGCAGCCCTCGTGACGCCCCATCCGCTTCTCGGCCGCCGAGCCGAGCGGTCCGCCGCAGGACTTGCACATCCGCGCCTTGCCGGAGCCGGGGCGTCGCGCCGGCGCTGTCGCCCGCGCCGGCCGCAGCGGGTCGAGGAACCGCGACGGCCTACGTCGCGCAGCCTGGCCCGGCTGGCGGGCCAGCGCCCAGGAGAGGGTCAGGTCGACCCGGGCCCGGGTGAGCCCGACGTAGAGAAGCCGGCGCTCCTCCTCGATCTCGGCCGGGGTCGGCTCCTCACCGCGGAGGATGAACGGCATCGTGCCGTCCTGGAGACCGACCAGGAAGACCGAGTCCCACTCCAGCCCCTTGGCGGCGTGGAAGGTCGCCAGGGTCACTCCCGACGGCACCGGCGCGTGCTGCTCGGCCGCCCTGCGGTCGAGCTCGGCGACGAGACCGGCCAGGTCGCCGCCGGACGCGGCGAAGGTGCGCGCCTGGTCGATCAGTGCCTGCCAGGACTCCCAGCGGTCCCGGGTCTGTCCGCGGCCCTCGGGCGGCTCGGAGGTCCAGCCCATCCCGGCCAGGATGCCGTGGACCGACTCCAGCAGCTCGTCACCGAAGACGGCTCCCTGGCCACCTCGCGCCGCACCGCGGATGCGGGTCACCGCCTCGCGGACCTCGGGCCGGTCGAAGAACCTCGCGGCACCTCGGAGGACGTAGGGGATCCGGCGCGCGGTGAGGGCGTCCTCGTAGGCCTCCGACTGGGCGTTGATCCGGAACAGGATCGCCATCTCGTGGTAGGGCTTGCCGGACTGGTGCAGGCGCAGGAGCTCGGCGGCGACACCCTCCGCCTCGGCCACCTCGTCGGGCTGCTCGACGTGCTCCACGGCAGGCCCGGCGTCGCGCTGTGCCTGCAGCTGGACACCGGCGCTCGGCGTACCTTCCAGGATCTTGTTGGCGGCCATCACCACCTGCGGCGAGGAGCGGTAGTTGCGGACCAGCTCGACCGAGGTGGTGCCGGAGTGCTTCTTCGGGAAGTCACGCAGGTAGGCAGCGTCGGCGCCGGCGAAGGTGTAGATCGTCTGAGCGGGGTCGCCGACCACGCAGATCTCGTTGCGCCCGCCCAGCCAGAGGTCGAGCAGCGCCGACTGCAGCGGAGAGACGTCCTGGAACTCGTCCACGGTGAACCACTTGTACTGCCGCCTGACCTGCGCGGCGACCCGCTCGTCGTGCTCGAGGAGACCGGCGGTCAGGAGGAGCACGTCCTCCATGTCCATGCGCGCCTGGGTGCGTTTCACGTCCTCGTACGCCGCGTAGATGTGCCCCACCATCGACGGGTCCAGCCCGCCGACCTCTCGGCCCCTCGTCTCGGCGGACTTCGGGTAGTCGTCGGGGTGGACGTTGGACACCTTCGACCACTCGATCTCCGAGGCCAGATCACGCGCCTGGGCCTGGTCGACGTTGATCCGCTGGCGCTGGGCGGCGGCTCGGATCAGCGGGATCTTCGACTCGGTCAGGTTGGGCAGCTCGGTGCCGTAGACCTTGGGCCAGAAGAACCTCAGCTGGCGCAGGGCGGCGGAGTGGAATGTGCGCGCCTGCACCGCACCGGCACCCATCGTGCGCAGTCGCTGCCGCATCTCCCCCGCGGCTCGGGTGGTGAAGGTGACCGCGAGGACCTCCTGAGGCGCGTAGACCCCGGTGGCGACGCCGTAGGCGATCCGGTGAGTGATCGCCCTGGTCTTTCCGGTCCCCGCGCCCGCCAGCACTCGGACCGGACCCCGCAGCGACTCGGCCACCCGGCGCTGCTCGGGGTCGAGCGCGGCGAGGAGGGACTCGGGGGTCGTGGGAGCGACGGGGTTCAATTGGGAATGGCTCCTGGGCATGGGAACGTTAGGGCTTTGTCGCCAACACTATGGGTCGGCACCGACAGTCCGATGAGGACCCGTTTGATGAGGAGAGCCATGAGCGGCTTCACGATGTACACCACCCCCTGGTGCGGCTACTGCCAGCGGCTCAAGGGACAGCTCGGCCGCGAGGACATCACCTTCGACGAGGTCGACATCGAGCAGGTCCCCGAGGCTGCCCAGATCGTCGAGAAGGTCAACGGCGGCAACCAGACCGTCCCCACCCTCGTCTACTCCGACGGCACCGCGATGACCAACCCGTCGATCGCTCAGGTCAAGGCGAAGCTCGCAGAGCTGGCCTGATCCTTCGGGCCTCGATCACCACGATCCGGGCAGCTCGCCGCCGTACCACGCCTCGATCAGCGACCGGCTGATCGAGATGCCGCTGGGCAGCTTGATCTCGCCGCACTCGGCGACGGCGGCGAGCTCAGCGCGAGTGAACCAGCGCGCCTCCCGGATCTCGTCCTGGTCGACCATGATGTCCGTCGACACTGCCCGGGCGAAGAAGCCGAGCATCAGGCTGGCCGGCAGCGGCCAGGGTTGGTTGCCGAAGTAGTCGACCTGCCCGACGCGTACGCCGACCTCCTCGGCGACCTCGCGACGCACCGCATCCTCGAGCGACTCCCCCGGCTCCACGAAGCCGGCGAGCGTGGAGTAGTTGGGCGCCGGCCAGCGGGTGTGGTTGCCGAGCAGGCAACGCTCCTCGTCCGCCCCGGGCTCGCCGGTCGTCACCAGCATGATCACCGCCGGGTCGGTGCGCGGAAAGACCGAGTGGCCCTCCGCGCAGGCCAGCTCGTGCCCGGCCGCGCGCGGCTCGAGGCTCCCACCACAGCGCGAGCAGAACCGGGTCGCGCGGTGCCACTCGGCCAGGCCGATCGCGTGCATCAGAAAGCTCGCCTCGGTCGTGTCGGCGAGCATCGCCGGGAAGAGTCCCCGGAGGTCCCGCCAAGTCTCGCCGGCCTCCTCACGGCCGGTGAGCACCGCGAACCGGGCACCGTCGAGGGTGTCACCGAGGAGCAGCCGGATCCCATCGGGGGAAGCCGCCGGCGTACGCCACCGCACTCGTGCCCCCTCCCCCGGCTCGACCCTGTTGCCGGCGACCACGAGGACTCTCGTGGTCGGCTCGGACCAGGCCTTCTCGACCCAGCCGTCATCGGCGCGCAGATGGCCGGAGCGGTCGTGAGGATCCTGGGTGATGCGCAGATGGATGGGCAGCTTCGGGGAGTCCACCCGGCAGAGCCTATGAGGTGGGTATATGTTCCGCGGCGTGGATCGGTTCTGGCGCATCGCCGCTGTCGTCTCCGTCGTGGTCGCACTGGCGGTCAACATCTACGTCGCCTGGGGCTCCAACCTCTCGTTCATGTACGACGAGATCGGCACCGTCATCCATGGACGGACCGTCCTCGGACTCGACTCTCCGCAGCTGAACACCCCCGGCTACTACCCCGGCTGGGGCGTCCTGCTGGCACCGCTGTGGCTGGTCACCTCGAACGTGTTCACCTTCTACAAGATGGCGATCGTCGTCGGCCTGGCGATCAGCATGCTGACCATCTGGCCGCTCACCCGGGTCGCGGTGCGGCTCAGCGGTGTCACGCCGGCGCAGGGTGTGGTCGCCGCCGCCACCGTGATGGCCTTGCCGCCGCGAGCGATCCAGGCCGACTACATCCTCTCCGAGCGGCTGATCACCCTGCTCGTCGTCGTGGCGACCCTGGTCGCGTTCCGGTTCCACGCGAAGCCCACCTACCGCGGCGTACTCCTGCTCAGTCTGCTCGCCGGTCTCTCGCTCTTCTCCCACGCCCGGATGCAGGTCTTCGTCGCCGCGATCGGGCTGTGGCTGGTCTGCCTTCTCGTCCACAGCCTCCTGGTCCGCAAGCGGCAGGTCGCCCTGATCGCCCTCGTCGGGCTGGTCGCCACGGGTGTGCTCGCCGTGGTCGCCAACAAGGCCGCGCTCTGGTTCCACGCCCAGCTCGTGCCGTGGAACTTCATCCAGGCACAGGGTTTCTTCGAGAAGGTCATGGAGGCCAGCCCCCGGTTCTGGGTCAACACCTTCGCCGGCGAGGCCTGGACGCAGATGGTCGGCAGCCTCGGCATCGTGATCATCGGCCTGGTGGTGGTGACCGCGATGTTCTGGAAGGAGCTCCGTTCACGGCAGGTCGGCCCGGCCGGGTTCGTGCTGATCGCAGCTGGGTCGATGTACGTCCTCAGCTGTCTGAACTGGGGCACCGAGTACGCGCTGTTCACCATGGAGTGGCGGCGCTTCGACTACTGGATCTACGGCCGCTACATCGACCCGGTCTTCGCGGTCCTCGTGCTGGCCGGGGTGTGCGCGGCGATCCAGGCCGTCCGCTCCCGGGCGGTGCTCGTCTGGACCTGGGTGATCGCCGCCGGGACCTCGCTGGTGACCATCCTCGTCGTCGCCCCCGACGCACCGACCTGGGCCTACACCACACCGGCCCACATCCCGGGTGCGATCCCGTTCTGGTGGGCGCTTCCGGACGGTCAGTTCCCACAGCCCGGCCCGATCCCGTCGTTCACCAACGACAACCGCTTCTGGCTGATCGCGACGCTGTGCGCTCTGGTGCCGCTGGCGATCTGGACGCTGCTCGCCGCCGTCTCGCGACTGAGTCCACGGCCAAGCTCATGGACGGGCGACCGGGTGCGCTCGGTGGTCATGACCGTGCTCGTCCTGGTGCTCGGTACCACCGCCTCCGCCGTCGCCGACGTGGCCTCCGACGAGTTCCACGACCGCTTCGATCACGCCAGCCCGGTCATCGACGACCTCCGCTCGATCCTCGCCGAGCACCCCGACGCGGTCGTCGCCTACGACAACAACTGCCCCCGCAGACCTCCTGCGATGAACTCCGAGCGCAACTGGCTGATGTGGTGGATGCTTCCCACCATCGTCGAGCGGAAGTGGGAGTGGGGTGACGACATCGTCTTCTCCTGCCCGTCCGGCGAGCCGTCGTTTGTCACCGGGGCGGTGATGCTGCGTGAGCGACCCTTCCCTCTGGCCACGGTCTGGATCATGCCGGGAGACCTGCTCGACTCGCTGCGTGAGTCCGGGCAGCTGCCGGAGGTTGCTCGGACGGTTGAGTAGTTCGGCCTGACGTTCGGCTTGGCCCCGGCCTGACATTGGTTGGGGGCTGCTTTTTCGGGGTTGGGCTGGGCCGCCGTGGCCACGGGAGAATCCCCCACGACAGGTAGCCGATATGTCGCGGCGCCAGAAAATCCACTGACGACAAGGCGCCCTTCTGCGCGAACGAAAATTCGTTCGCCCCGGCGACAGGGGCGCGCGCTGGTGAAAGAAAAATGTCTTTCACCAGCCCACCAACCCCTCCAACCAGAGCGCCGTTCCCACCAGGCCCAAGCCCCTGCCCAACCCAAACCGCTGCGCCAGACCCCTGCCGCCGACCCGATAGCCAGCCAAAATTCTCCCCAAACGGGTCGGCGGCAACCACCGACCCCAAAAACACAGTCACTGACGCGTGCCAAAACCCGCGTCAACCCCCACCCACGATCCGCTCCAACTCCTCCCGCCCAGGAAGAGCAGGAGGCTCGACGAGCCGCCCAGAACGCACGTAGTAGAACGCCGCCCGAACCTGCGACAACGGCAGCCCCATGAGCTCGGCCCAACCGAGTCGGTAGAGGGCCAGCTGAAGAGGGTCGGCGTTCTGGGTCTGGTTGGTCTTCCAGTCGATGATCAGGAAGGTCCCGTCGGGCTCCTGGTAGACCGCGTCGATCCGGCCACGCACGACCTGACCTGCCAGGACGATCGCGAAGGCGGCCTCGACCCGGAAAGGTGGCCGGTCGGCGAACGGGCCCTGTTCGAAGGCGGCGATCACCTCCTCGAGACCGGACTCGTCCTCGATGCCGTGGTCGGCACGACCAGGCAGGTCGTCGGGGTCGAAGAGGTCCTGCTGGCCGAAGCGGGCCTCGACCCAGGCGTGGAACCGGGTGCCGAAACGGGCCTGGGAGGACGGCTTGCGGGGCATCGGGCGGACCAGGTCGGCGGCGAAGCCGAGCGGGTCGTCGCGCAGCTTGGACATGGCGGTGGCCGACAACGACGACGGCAGCGGAACGGTCACCTCGGGAGCCCGCTCACGGGCCGCCTCGGCGAGCAGGCGCTCGATCTCCTCGTCCCACTGGTTCACGGTCTCGAGCAGGGTGAGATCGTCGAGATCGTCCGGTCCGGGGCCGACCTCACGGACCAGCCTGGCCGCCTCCAGTCGGCGCTCCACCTCGGCCGTGTGGTGATTGATCGGCCAGGGCAGGTCGACCTCCCGCGCGGCGTACGGGCTCTCCTCCTCGCCCTTGACGACCACCTCGGCCCAGCGGTCAGGCTTCGCGCCCCACTGCAACAGCGCCTCGCGGGTCTTCTCCACGTAGAGCGACGGCCCACGACCCTCCTTGAGCGAGGGCGACCAACGCCAGCACGAGACGAACTGGACGTGGCGGGCTCGGGTCCAGGCGACGTACGCCAGCCGGAGCTCCTCTACGCGCTCGTGCTCCTTGCGCTCGGCGAGGAGCTCGTCGATCGAGTCGGCGTCGTGGCCCTGGAGCTGCGGCAGATCGTCGCGATCCCCGCGGAGCGCGGCGGGCATGACCGAGGGGACGGTCAGCCACGACGATCGCGTCTGGCCGGTGGGGAACTTCTTGTGGGTCACCCCGACCAGGAAGACGACGTCCCACTCCAGGCCCTTGGCACGGTGGACGGTGAGCAGCTTGACCGAGTCGGCCTCCGACGGGGTGGCGACGTCGAGTCCCTGGCCGTATTCGTCCTCCGCCTCCAGGTAGGCCAGCAGCGCGGCCAGGGTGATCTGGCCGTCGAGGCCTTCGAAGTCGGCGACCGCCTGGACGAAGAGGTCGAGGTTGTCGCGCCGGGCGGAGGCCGCCGGAGAGACCGAGGCGGCCAGCTCGACGTCGATGCCGGTGACGTCGATGATCCGGCGGACCAGGTCGAGGAGCGGCTCGTTGACCGCTCGGCGCAGCCCGCGGAGCTCATCGGCGAGCAGCTTGAAGCGCTCCCTGGCCTGCGGCGAGTAGTCGTAGTCGGAGGGGTCGCCGGGATCCTCCAGCGCGTCGTTGAGCGAGGGGATCTCGGTGGGGTCGGTGCCCTCGACCGCCGCCTCCAGCTGCCGCTCGACGTCGGCGAACTCCTCCGCGCCGCCGACGACCCCAGCCAGATCACGCGATCTGCGGCCGAGGATGGCGAGGTCACGGGGCCCGATCGCCCAGCGCGGGCCGGCGAGCAGGGTGAGCAGCGCGGAGTTGGCGGTGACGTCGTGGAGCAGCTCCATGGTGGCGACGACCTCGGCGACCTCGGGCAGCCGGAGCAGCCCCTTGAGACCGACGATCTCGACCGGGATCTCGCGTGCGGTGAGCGCGTCGAAGACCGCCGCCGCCTGCGAGTTGTCCCTGGTCAGCACGCCGATCTCCTTCCACTCCCCGACCGCCTCATGGGCCTCGATCACCTTGTCGGCCAGCCAGAGCAGCTCTTCGTCGTACGTCTCGTGGACATGCACCCGCACCTCACCGTCGCGCGCCCCCTCGGCGGCGACCAGCCGCTCCTTCTCGCGCCCTTCGTAGAGCTGGGCGGCCAGATGGTTGGCGGTGTCGAGGATGCGCGCGTCCGAGCGGCGGTTGACGGTCAGCGAATATGCTCGGCCACGCCCGGAGGTCGAGCCTGTCGAGACCCCCTCCGGAGAACGCTTCGAAGGAAAGTCTTTGGAGAACTCGAGGATGTTACTCACCGACGCACCGCGCCAGCCGTAGATCGCCTGGTTGGGGTCGCCGACGGCGGTCACCGGATGCCCGTCACCGAAGAGACGAGCGAGCATCTTGGCCTGGGCCACCGAGGTGTCCTGGTATTCGTCGAGCAGAACCACCTTGAACTTCCCACGCTCGATCTCCCCGACCTCGGGGGTCTCCTCGGCCAGCCGGGCCGCGAGAGCGATCTGGTCGGAGAAGTCCATCAGCCCGAGCCGCTCCTTCAGACGGCGGTAGCCGTCGACCAGATCGAGCAGCTCGTAGCGCTTGTCGATCGCGTCGATCGCCTTCTCGACCTTGTTCAGCTTGGTCTTGACCCGCTTCCCGTCGGCGAGCTGTGCGTTGAGATCAGCCACCTCGAGGGCGAACAGCGCTCGCTCGTTGCGGTCGTAGGCACGCAGCGTGGCGGGGTCGACGAGGTGCTCGGACAGCTCGGAGTCGAGCGCGAGCAGCTGCTGGACGGCCAGCTTCGGGTAGTCGGTCAGCTTCTCCACCGGGTTGGTGTGGCGGGCCACGGCCCGAGCCGCGAGCTGGTAGCGGGTCGCATCGGCGATCAGCCGGGTGTCCGGCTCGTGGCCGATCCGCAGGCCGTGCTCGGAGAGCAGCCCGGAGGCGTAGGAGTGATACGTCGCCACCGTCGGCTCAGCGGGCTCCTCGTCCTCCTCTCCGGGCCGCGGTGGACCCTCGCGCCGCTCGGGCCACAGACCTGCCTTCTGCAGCGACTCCCGGATCCGGGTGGCCAGCTCGGCCGTTGCCTTCGTCGTGAAGGTCAGACCGAGCACCTCACCAGGGAGTACGCGACCGGTGGCGACCAGCCAGACGACTCGAGCCGCCATCACCGCGGTCTTGCCGGAGCCGGCGCCGGCGATCACCACGGCCGGCTCCAGCGGAGCCGTGATCGCGCGGAACTGCTCCTCGCTGTAGAGCCAGTCGTGGCCCATCAGCTTGGCGAGCTCTTCGGGGGTCTCGACCGTCATCGCGGGCGTCGTCTCCGGGTTCACGACAGCACCGATCCCGAGGTCTGGGCCGGGCAGAGCGCGACGAACTGGCACCGGTCGCACTGCTTGCCGGGCCTGGCCACGAACTCCTCGGCCCGGACCGTCGCCACCGCCTTCTCCAGCTGGGTGATGATCTCGGGCGGCTCGGGTGCCTGCACCTGCACCTTCGGCAGCTCGCTCCCCGAACCCGCCGGATGGCGCAGCTGGATCAGCTCCGCTCCTCCGGAGGTCGCACCCGGCGCCAGCGACGATGCCGCGCCGTGCTCGACCGCCAACTGGTAGAGGCCGAGCTGGCCGTGCTCCTTGACCTCCTGCGCGGTGGGCGGATACTTCCCGGTCTTCAGGTCGACCACCACGATCCTTCCGCTCTCGTCGAGCTCCAGCCGGTCGGCGTAGCCGTTGAGTCGCACGGTCTCCCCGCTGGGAAGAGAGATCTTCGCGGTCAGCTGCTCCTCGAACCCGATCACGGTGCGCGCACCGGGGCGCCGATGCCAGGTCAGGAACCGGGCGAGCACCTCGCGGACCGCTTCGCGCTCGCGGGCGGCCGACCAGGGCGTACGGAACTCGAGGCGGCCCCACACCTCATCCACGAACGGCATCAGGTCCTCGACCGTGGCAGCGTCGAGGACGCCGCGGGCGAGCTGCTCGGCGATCGCGTGCACCACCTTGCCGAACCCCTGCGAGGAGGAGTCGGTGACCGCACCGCCGGCCTCGCGAGCCAGGAACCACTGCGCAGGACAGGTCAGGATCGCCTCCAACGCCGACGCGCTCAGCGTGATCGGCCGGTCCTCGGCCCGGACCGGAGCAGACGCGTAGGTCGGGGCCCGCAGCCCCCACCAGGTCGACGGGTCGGCGGCGAGCGCGATCCGCTTGCCGCGCACCTCGGTGGCAGCCAGCTTCTGCAGCCTTCTCGCGGCCGCCTCCCGCAGCGCGGCCGGCTGAGCCGGATCTGCCGCGGTGCGGCGCAGCTCAGCGACCAGACCGGCCAACGACAGCGGTCTTGCCGGCCGGCCGATTCGGTGACGGATCTGGTCCTCGCGCAGGCCGAGCTCGTTGATGAACCGAGACGGCTGGTCGCCGTCGTCGTCGGGAGACTTCACCGCGGTCACCACGAGCCGGGAGCGGGCGCGGGTGGCGGCGACGTAGAAGAGTCGGCGCTCCTCGGCGAGCATCGCCGAGCGGGTCAGCGGGGGCAGCAGCCCACCGTGGTGGCCGTCCGGGAGCGCCGGAGCGATCCGGTCGGGCCCGAGGAGCGAGTCGCGACGCCGCAGGTCGGGCCAGGCGCCCTCCTGGACGTGGGCGACCACGACGAGCCCCCACTCCAGCCCCTTGGACCGGTGGGCGGTGAGCAGCCGAACCGCCGAGCCGCGCACACCCTTGTCGGCCAAGGTGTCGGCCGGGATCTCCTGGGCACGAAGCGTGGCCAGGAAGGTCTCGACCGAGGTGAACTCCTGGCGGCCCTCGATCTTGGCGGCGGTGTCGAAGAGCGCCACGACCGCGTCCAGGTCGCGATGGGCCAGCCGCGCCGCAGAGCCACCCGACTCGACCTGCGCCCGCAGCCGCTGGCCCCAGTCGGCGCCCTCCCACAGTGTCCAGAGCACCTGCTCCGCCCCAGCACCGCCCGCCAGCACGCGGCGCGCCTCGGCGAGAAGATCCGCAAGTCGGCGTACGCGCCCGAGCACTCGTTCCTCGCCGCGGCTGGTCGAACCGCCCCCGCTGGTCCAGCCATCCCCGCTGGTCGGGCCATCCCCGCTGACCGAGCCGGATTCGTGAGGTACGAACGAATCCGTGTCGAGACCCACACGGTCCTCGTCGGCGCTCGATGGGACTGTGTTGGTCTCGACACCGGCTCGCTGGCGCTCACCGGGTCTGAACGAAGTGGCCCCGACCGACGGGGAGGCGCCAGATTCGACCAACGAAACGGGATCGAGCACGGCGCGGCGTACGAGATCACTCGCAGAGACGTCGGGAAACCTCGCCCTGAGCGTGCGGGTCAGCGCGCGGACGTCGGTCGCATCGAGCCCGCCGAGCGGACCGGTGAGCAGCTCCTCGCATCGCTCGGGACGTACGTAACGTTCATCGAGCTCCGACTCGACGGCGGTGTCGACGACGATCCCGAGCGCGTCGAGGAGGACCGCGGCGGCCGGCTCGCGGACCAGTGGGGTCTCGTCGGAGGCGACCTCGACCGGGACACCGGCTGCGGTCAACGACCGGCGCAGCTGCGGGATCGAGGTGCGGCCCGAGCGCACCAGGACGGCCATGTCGGACCAGTCGATGCCGTCCTCGAGGTGAGCCCTGCGGAGCAGGTCGGCGATGTGCTCGGTCTCGGCCCGGTCGGTGTCGAAGGTGAGCACCTCGGCCCGCCCCGGGTCCTGGGCCAATGGGTGCGGGTTGCGGAAGGTGTCGTAGGCGGCGACCGGGATCGAGCCGCGCACCGAGATCCCAGCCGCGATCGACCGCGAGGTCCGCAGCAGCCGCGACCCGAAGCGACGGGTGGTCCCCAGGGCCACCACCGGCGCTTGTCGGCGTTCCCGGGTCAGGAACTGAGCCGGGAAGTCGAGGATCCCGTTGACGTCCGCGCCCCGGAAACCGTAGATGGACTGGTCCGGGTCGCCGACGACGATCAGGTCGCGGCCGTCGCCGGCCAGCGCCTGCAGCAGCGCGACCTGGCTCGGGTCGGTGTCTTGGTATTCGTCCACGAACACGCAGGTGAACTCGGCCCGGAGCTCGGCCGCATGCCGCTCGGCCTCGATCACCCCGCGCATGATCAGGTCGGGGTAGTCGATGGCCGCCTGGGCGCCGAGCACGTCGAGATACTGCTCCAGGAACCATCCGGCTGCGACGAACTCCTCGATCCCCTCGTCACGGCCGAGCGCCACCAGCTGGTCGGGATCGAGCCCGCGCTCGCGTGCCCGCGCGATCACCGTCTGCACCTCGCGCGCGAACCCGCGGGTGCCGACCGCCATCCGGAACCTCTCCGGCCAGCGCACCGACTCCGGGTGATCGGACAGCAGCTCCTGCAGGACCACGTCGGCCTCGGGCGCGGAGAGCAGCGTCAGCGGCGCCGTGTAGAGCTCGGCCGGCGCATAGCGCCGCACCAGCCCGTAGGCGAAGGAGTGGAACGTCGAGGAGACCGCCCCCGACAGGGTGCGCCCCAGCCGCGCCGTCACCCGGTCGCGGAGCTGCTCGGCGGCCTTGCGGGAGAAGGTCAACGCCAGCAGCTGGTCGGGCCGCACGCCGCGGTTCTCGATCCGGTCGACGACCGCCTCCACCAACGTGGTCGTCTTGCCTGTCCCGGGCCCGGCCAGCACGAGCAGTGGGCCGCCGGGGTGCTCCACGACCGAGCGCTGGTGCTCGTCGAGCACCGGCACGGCGGCTGCGCTCGGCGGCGGGGCAAGGCGGTAGGCGACACTCACGGGCCCTACCTAATCAGACGACACCGACACTTTTCAGGGGTCCCTGCAGCGGCCCGATCAGACGTCGTGACCCAGCCGCATCCGGACCCCGACGACGTCGTCGAGATCGATCCCTTCGGCCCGCCGGACGACGGCTTTCAGCGGAAGCAGGTAGGTGCCGTCCTTGGGGAAGAGCGCGGTGGTGAAGGTCGTCTCGCCGATCGTGGCGGTGACCGCGACCTGGCCCCAGTACTCCAGGCCCCGAGCGTCCTCCTTGAGGTCCTCGGCGTCCTCCACGGGCATGGGGACGTAGTAGAACGGCGCCGGACCGCGCCACTCGATGACGGCCCCTTCGAAGGTGTACTCCATCGGGTCTACTCCGCAACGCCTGATTCTCGGGCGAGCTCGAAGTCGTCGAAGTCGAACCCCGGCGAGACCACACAGGAGACGAGGGCGTCCTCGGACGAGGGGACCGTACGCTGCCACACCCCCGCCGGCACGACGGCCTGCGGCACCTGGCCGGCGGCGACGTCCACCCCGACACGGACGATCTCGCCCTCGACAGGGGCCGTGTCGGAGCCACCGAGCTGCAGGGACACCACACCGGTGTGCGCCAGCCAGATCTCGTCGGAGGTGACGCGGTGCCACGCGGACGACTCCCCCGCCAGGAGCCGGAAGTAGATCAGGGTCGCGGTCGGACGAACCCGCCCGTCGGGCAGGGTGACGGTCTCGGCTGCGGCCCAGCTCTGTCGGAACGAGCCGCCCTCGGGGTGCGGCGCGAGGTCGAGTACGGAGGTGATGGGGTCAGCGGTCACCCGGCCCATTGTGCCGGGTCTCGTTGGCCGGATCGTCGGGGAAGCGCGGGTCGCCGAGCAGGTACTGCCAGAACAGTCCAGGCTTCTTGTGCGGCAGCGGCTTCGGACCGCCGACCGAGCGGTTCTCGAGCGCGTCGCAGATCGCGTCGACGGGACGGGCCACGCGGCGTACGACCTTGCCGGGCAGGCCCGTGTGCGGGAGGCGGGGATGTGGGCGGGAGGGCGCCCTGCGCTCGGCCGCCATGATCCGCTCGGCGACGAGCAGGAGCACGTCGTCGGAGACCTCCGCCGCGAGGTGCGAGACCAGCTCGTCCTCCTTCTCCTGCTGAGCGTCGAGGGCCTTCTCGACCTCGCCCCACAGCGTCGGCCACGAGTGGGTGGTCTCCCAGGTGGAGCCGTACTCGTGCGCCTTCACGTGGAAGACCAACACCTCCAGGTGCCGCGCGGTGGGGAGATAGTCATGGACCAGACCGTCGCCGCCCTCGCAGTTGGCGGAGACTGCGGGCAGCAGCGCCTCGTCCACGGCGTGCAGGTGTCGAGACGTACCGGCGTTGAACTGGTCGATCGGTGGACAGCCCCGACGGGTCTGCTCGGGCCTGGCGATGATGCTCCGAGCATGGGCCAGGCGCCCAGCGAGCTCGTCGTGCTTGCGGCGCAGCTCGTCCTGCAACACGGTCGTGGTGGCCATCTGCCTCACCTCGGCTGCTAGCCCTCTGATTTGCTCGGTCACCTTCCAGAGTGCGCCTCTTCTCGCCTCGACGCAACAGGCAGCGCAACAGACGATCAGACGTCGGCCGGCCGCTCGTTGTAGACACCGGCCGCCTCCTGGCCGCTCAGCACCGCGATCGCCGCCATCACCTCGTCGGTGATCACCCGGCGAGCCTTGCCGAGAGGTACGCCGTCGAAGCGGCCCGCCACCTGGATCGGCTGCCCGAACGCGACGGTGACCTTCGCCAGGCGCGGCAGGCTCGATCCCACCGGCTGAAGCTCAGCGGTCCCCCGCAGACCCACCGGCACCACAGGGACGCCTGCGGTCAGCGCCAGGTGCGCCACCCCCGTACGGCCGCGATAGAGCCGGCCGTCGCGGGAGCGGGTGCCCTCCGGATAGATCCCGAACGCCTCGCCATTGCCGAGGACCTCCAGGGCCACCTCCAGCGAGCCGAGCGCCGCCTGCGGGTCGTCGCGGTCCACCGGCAGCATCCCGAGCCCCTCGAACCACGCCTTCTGGGCCGCACCCTTGAGACCGGTGCCGGTGAAGTAGTCGGACTTGGCCAGGAAGTGCACCGGCCGGGGTGAGACCGACGGGATCACGATCGAGTCGGCGAAGCTGAGGTGGTTGCTGGCCAGGATCACCCCGCCGGTACGTGGGACGTTCTCGGCCCCCGTCACCGTGGGGCGCCAGACGGCCCGGAGAAGGGGTGGCACGACGGCGTGGAGGACGCGATACATCACATGCTCATCGTAGGTGGCAGCCACAGCGCGGCACGCAGGTCCACCGCCCCCGAGACACGGCGCGGGGTGCCCTCCTCGAGATAGGCCTGCCGGGCCTCCTCACCGTGGGAGGCGGGGAGCGAGCCGTCGGCCCGCACCACCCGCCACCACGGCATCCCGGCGCCCTCGCGTGCCATCACCGAGCCGACCTGCCGCGGACCGCCCCCGAACTCGTCGAAGAGAGCGTCGGCGATCGCACCGTACGTCGTCACCTGCCCGCGTGGGATCTGCTCGACAAGACGCAGAACGGCTTCTACGTACGCCTCCCGGTCGGTCATGTCGCCGCCTCCGTAGCGCAAGCGCAACCATACGGACGCGGCGACCTGACCCTCATGGTCGCTCGCTGGCGCTCGCTCATGTCGCGCACATTAGCGCGGCATGACCGACCGAGGGCAGCGGCGTCAGAGGATGGGGCTGAACGGCTCGGTGCCGTTGACCAGACGCAGACCGGAGATGCCCGAGTTCGCCTGGGCGTACTTCAGCTCGAGGTCCATGTCACCGATGTTGTTGGACGCCGGCAGCGGGAGCAGACCGAGCGTCGACAGGGTGCCGACGGCCTTGCCCTCCGCGTTCAGGAAGCCGGAGCCGGAGTCTCCGGGGATGCCCGGGGTGAGGTTGTAGAGCGGGTGCGACCACCGGGTGCCGTTGACGCTGTCCCCGAGGGAGAGGCCGATCTTCGGCGAGAGCAGGTCGATGTCGGCGCGGATCGAGGAGTTGCCGTAGGAGTAGACCTTGTCACCGGCCACGGTCCCGTCGGTGTCGATGCCCGTGGGGCCGCCCCAGATCGGCACGGTCGGGTTGACCTTGCCCGCGTCGGCGGCGTCCACCTTGACCAGCGCGAAGTCGTTGTAGGCGCACGTGTTCTCGTCCGTGGTGCCCTGCCTCTTCATGGTCAGCCAGGAGGAGTACGCCAGCTTCCCCTTCCCCAGGACGGTGCCCTCGCTCAGCAGCGAACCGCCCTCGTTGAAGGTCACCGGCGTGCCCAGCGGGAGCGACTCCGCGGCGCAGCCGTTGGTGTCGGTGGCCTCGCCGAGACCCGCGCAGTGAGCGGCGTAGCCGACGTAGACGTTCGCCGCCGAGTCGGCGAAGACGAAGTTGGCGGTGCACTGGGCACCGTTGGTGTACATCTGCACGCCCGGGGTGATGGTGGCCGTGTCGGCCGGCGCCCAGGCCTGGGCCGGAGCCGGGATCAGCGCGGGGACGAAGGCGGCGGCGAGAGCGCCGGCGGCGATGGCTGCGGCGCGGCGTGTCGAACGGCGGATACGGAGCATGTGGGGGCCTCGTTCTGTAGGTGATGTGACTCACAAGTAACGACGCGCGGTGGCCGCGGGTTACGGCACCGCCACGACCACGGTGTTGCCCTGGAAGGAGGTGCCGTCCCAGTCGTCGCACGTCACCACGACCAGCTTCGGCTTCCCATCGGGATCGAAGAGCTTCGCGCTCCGCTTGGCGACCTGCTCCTTGGAGAGATTCCGCACCGACCGGACGGTGTAGCTGAACTCGCCGTCCTTGGTCCGCACGACGATCTCGTCACCCTCGTTCACCTCGCCCAGCCGGTCGAGGATGCCGCCTCCGTTGTGCAGGGTGTGGCCGACGATCAGCACCGAGCCGTCATCGGCCCCGGGCTTGGCGCCGCCCTTCCACCAACCCATGAGCGAGGCGTCAGCAGGCGGGGTGAGCGTGCCTTGCTCCATCGCCAGCGGCACCACGTCGGCGTGCACGTTGAGCGAGGGGATGGAGACGCCGCGTACCTTTCCCTTCTTCTTCGGCACCTCGGCCAGGGCCTCGGCCGGGATCGAGGAGGTGGTCCCCGGCGGGGTCGAGGTGCTCTTCTTCGCCTCGTCGAGCTTGGTGTAGTAGTCGTAGGCGGCATAGCCGAGCACCGCGACCGCGACCACCAGGACGACGACGAAGATCTCCCCGATGAAGGTCCTCAGGCTCGGTTGGCGACGTCGAGGACGGGGAGGCTCGTGGTGGTGGTAGCCGTGACTCACTCGGCCGAGCGTGCCACAGCCTCAGCCCGCCGTCGTCGGACGGCCAGCCCGACACCCGCTCCCATCAGCAGCGCACCGACCCCGGCGAAGACGTACGACGGAGGTACGCCGCGGGTCGGGTCCGCGACGTTCGACTCCAGTCGATCCGGGTCGATCGCCGTACCGACAGCAACTCCGGAGACAGGCTCCGGGGCCTGGCCGCTCGCGTTGGCAGGGGCTCCGAGAAACAGTCCGCCGGCCAGAGTGGCACCGGCGAGCGTCGCGCTGAGACGAGCGCGTGTGGACAACGTCGATCCTCCGGGGTTCGTGCACTGGTGCAACTCCGCCCCCCGCAGCTGCGCGGCAAAACTATCGGGTACGTCCCTCACATAGAAAGCCAGCGGCGGCCCCAGTGGGGCCACCGCTGGCCAACAGTTCAGTAACCCGGTCCTCGGGCCTGCCCAGGCCCACCGGAAGGACCGGTCAGTACGACGGCTGGCTCGGGTCGATCTGGTTGACCCAGGCCACCACGCCACCGCCGACGTGGACCGCGTCCGCGTAGCCGGCACCCTTGGCGATCGCGAGCACCTCGGCGCTGCGTACGCCGCTCTTGCAGTGGAAGACCAGCGGCTTGGCACCATCTGAGGTGAGCTCGGCGACCTGCGGGATCGCGTTGCCGTTGAGGAAGTCGCCCTTCGGGATGAGCACGGCGCCGGGGATCTTGTTGATCTCGTACTCGTTCGGCTCGCGCACGTCGACGAGGACGAAGTCGCGGCTGCCCTCCTCGCGCTCCTTGATCATCTCGGCGAGCTGGGTGACCGAGACGGTGGAGCCGACCGCGGCGTCGGCCGCCTCGGTCGAGAGCGCACCGCAGAAGGCGTCGTAGTCGATCAGGTCGGTGACGGTCGGGTTCTCGCCGCACAGCGCGCAGTTGGGGTCCTTGCGGACCTTCAGCTTGCGGTACTCCATCTCGAGTGCGTCGTAGATCATCAGCTTGCCGACGAGCGGCTCACCGATGCCGGTCAGCATCTTGATGGCCTCGTTGACCTGGATGGACCCGATGGAGGCGCAGAGCACACCCAGCACGCCGCCCTCGGCGCAGGAGGGGACCATGCCCGGGGGCGGGGGCTCCGGGTAGAGGCAGCGGTAGCAGGGCGCGTCCTCACCGATCGTCGGCGCGAAGACCGAGGCCTGGCCGTCGAAGCGGTAGATCGAGCCCCAGACGTAGGGGATGCCCAGGAAGTAGGCGGCGTCGTTGACCATGTAGCGGGTCGCGAAGTTGTCGGTGCCGTCGACGATCAGGTCGTAGCCGGTGAAGATCTCGCGCACGTTGTCGTTGTCGAGGCGCACGTCGTGCAGCACGATGTCGACGTACGGGTTCACCTCCCGGATCGCCGCCGCGGCCGAGTCGGCCTTCGGCTGGCCGACCGTCGACTGCTTGTGGATGATCTGGCGCTGCAGGTTGGACTCGTCGACCTCGTCGAACTCGACGATGCCGAGGGTGCCGACGCCGGCTGCGGCCAGGTAGAGCAGGGCGGGCGAGCCGAGACCGCCGGCACCGATGACCAGCACCTTGGCGTTCTTCAGGCGCTTCTGCCCGTCCATGCCGACGTCGGGGATGATGAGGTGGCGGCTGTAGCGGCGCACCTCGTCGATCGTCAGCTCGTCAGCGGGCTCCACGAGCGGGGCTAGGGACACAACGGCTCCTCAGTTCGGACGTACGTATG
This sequence comes from Nocardioides sp. NPDC006273, assembly GCF_040613495.1. Lineage (NCBI taxonomy): Bacteria > Bacillati > Actinomycetota > Actinomycetes > Propionibacteriales > Nocardioidaceae > Nocardioides > Nocardioides sp. NPDC006273. Next base: position 73,866 of record NZ_JBEXSD010000013.1, read on the forward strand.
CCTGCTTGAACACCGCGGGCACTTCTCCATGTTCCCTCATCCGTGGAGGAGGCGACGACGCGTCCCGCGATCCGAGTACCAGCGGGTAGGCTGCTGGCGTGACCACGCACCAATCCGAGCTCGACCCCACTCGACCGCGAGGGGCGCGACTGCCCCGAACGGAGCGACGAGCCCAACTCCTCGATTCCGCTCTCGAGGTCTTCGTCGCCTACGGCTTCCACGCTGCTGCGATGGACGACATCGCCGAGAGGGCCGGGGTCTCCAAGCCCGTTCTCTACCAGCACTTCCCCGGCAAGCTCGACCTCTATCTCGCCCTCCTGGAGAAGTCCGCGAACGAGATCATCGATCGCACCCGGGAGGCACTGGCCTCGACCGACGAGAACAAGGAGCGCGTGGCACGCACCGTCGAGGTCTTCTACGACTACGTGGCATCGGAGTCCGGTGCCTTCCGGCTCGTCTTCGAGTCCGACCTGACCAACGACCCCGCCGTGCGCGAGCAGGTCGACCGGGTCACCAACGAGTGCGCCGAGGTGATCGCCGAGATCATCGCCGAGGACACCGGATTCGGCCCCGCTGCCTCCCACCTCCTCGCGGTCGGCCTCGTCGGCCAGATCCAGGTCAGCGCGCGCTACTGGCTCCATGACAACGGCGACCTGTCGCAGGCCGACGCGGCCCGCCTGGTCGCCGGGCTCTCTTGGCGCGGCATCGGCGGCTACCCGAAGACGGATTGATTCCGCCCATAGCGCAACGACGGGGTTCCTCACCTTCTGTGTGAGAGGATTCCGAAGCATTGATCGACCCATCGCAAGGAGGACCCGTGGAGGTCAAGATCGGCGTCCAGCAGGCCGCCCGTGAGCTCGTCGTAGAGACCGAGGAGTCCAGCGAGTCGGTGGAGAAGCTCATCGCCGACGCCCTCGGCGGCGGCGCCGTGCTCGCTCTGACCGACAGCAAGGGCCGCAAGGTCATCGTCCCGACCGACAAGCTCGCCTACATCGAGCTCGGCCCGGCCAAGGTCGGCAAGGTCGGGTTCGCGGGCTGAACCACTACGGACGGCACTAATCAGGGATGGCCCTGATTCCTGGGGCGAACTTCCGGTTTTTGGCCATGTTGCCCGTGCATTCGGGTACCAACAGGTGCACTATCGAGTGATCGGCGCATTAATCGCGCCGCATTCAACCTGAAGGGATTGGGCATGATCGGGACCATCATCACCGTGCTCGTCGGTGGGGTCATCATCGGGCTCCTCGGCAAGTTCCTCGCCCCGGGCAGTCGGGACAACATTCCGTTCTGGCTGGTCGTGATCTGCGGGATCGTCGGCATGCTCGTCGGCGGCTGGATCTACTACGCCATCTTCGGCGTGGCCGGCAACGTGGCGGGCAACCCGGACTACGACATGTGGAACACGTCCAAGGGAATCGACTGGTGGCGTCACCTCTGGCAGGTCGTCGTCGCCGCCATCGCGGTCGTCGTGGCCGCAGGTGTCACCGGAAAGACCAAGGCCTGAGCCTCACCCAGGTCACAGCGAAGCGGTCCCGCCCCTCTGGGGTGGGACCGCTTTCGTTTGGTTGGAGTGCTCTGCGGAGGGCTCGAACTCGTGTAACACGTCGTTCGTAGGTCTATCCGGTCGTTATAAAGGGCGAGTAGTACTACGAACGACGTGTTACACGTCTGGCGGCGTCACCAGTTCGGTTGCGCCGGCGGCTCCGGCGGGGCAACCTCCGGCGGCCGGACGACGTAGACGACGCGCCCGGAGCGGGCCCAGGCTCGATCTAGCTCGCCGAGGTCGTACGTCGCTCGCACCTCCGCGTCGCTGGCGATCTTGTGGGAGGCAGGGTCGTGGACGATCGGGTCACCGTCGTCACCGAAGCCGACCAGCACCAGCAGATGGCCGTTGGTGACATACCCCGCGCCGGTCAGCTCGCCCTCCTGGTGGGAGACGGCGAACACGAGCGGGATCCCGGCCTCGACGAACCGCGCGGCCTCGGCGAAGGAGCGGAGCCTGGTGACGTACGCGACCAGCCCCCGCGCGCCCGCATAGGCGGTGTTGAAGGCCCAGTTGCCGGCGCCGCCGAAGGACTCGTCGTAGACCTCCCGAACGGTGAACGGAACCTGCGGTTCGGGGGTCTCGTAGTCCACCCAGGCCGTCTCTTCGAGAGTCGGACCGACGCCCCAGAAGTCGGCGATCATCGCCGTCGACGCGGCGCTGCACCAGGACTGGCCGCCGCCGTCCCAGTGCGGATAGCGGTCACGATGGAGCTGCTGCGAATAGGCCGGTACGCCCCTCACCACCGTCCCACGAGCCACCGGCCCCGGCCCGGGCACCGAGTCCCGGACGTTCGCCGAGGCCATCGCTCCGAGCAGGCTGGCCTGCGGCAGGCTCCCAGCAGCACCGTGCAGACTCAGCCGCAACGAGAACGCCGTGAACCTGCGCCCGTCCCGGCCCAGGATCGTGTCGTCTGCAGCGTCCGCGATCGCGTCGTCCTGGCCGGCGACGGAGGTGGAGGTGAAGGCCGGGTCCGAGGACCAGCGGGCCAGCACCAGCCAGCCGCTCCGCTCCCCCGACTCGGCAACCACCCGAGCCGCGACCTCCACCCATGTCCCAGGCGGCGTCACGACGTTCCAGGAGGCGATCAGCTCGCCGAAGGAGAATCCGGGACTGACCTCGGGCGACGTCCACACACCGGTGGCATCGGGAGCGATCTGCGCTCCCTGCCAACCGGTCCAGAGGATCTCTGGGCTGTCAGTGTTCAAGTCCGAGCTTGCCCATGCGCTCGATGTGACGCTGGGTGAGGCGGGTGAGCATCTCGCCGATCGAGCCGAGGTCGAGACCGGGAAGATGATCGCCGGTGATCAGTTCGCTGAGCCCCTCGCGGGTGGCTGCCACCTGCTGCGCCTGGGTGAGGGCCTCCCCCATGAGGCGACGACCCCACAGAGCCAGCCGTCCGCCGATGAGATGGTCGGCCTCGATGCCGGCCCGGACCCGGTCCACGACGAAGTCGGCCCGCCCGGCGTCCTCGAGGGTGGTCACCACGAGCTTGTGGGTCTCCTCGTCGAGAAAGCCGGCGATCTCGCGATAGAAGTCGTTGGCGAGCCCGTCACCGACGTACGCCTTGACCAGCGACTCCCACCAGTCCGCCGGACTCGTGTGGATGTGGAACTCGTCGAACCCGGCGCGCAGGGACTCCATCGCCGCGTAGGAATCGGCGCCGAGCTCCTCCAGCCGGTCGAGCACCGGCTGGATCTTGGCGTGCTGGGCAGCCGCCATCGCGAGCAGAGCCGTCTTGTCCGCCAGCGACGGCGCCATCTTGGCGTCGTCGGTCAGCCGCTCGACGGCCGAGACCTCGCCATAGGCGACAGCTCCCAGCAGGTCGATGACAGCGGCCTTGTAGACGGGATCCTCGAAGGGATCCTGAGGACCCGTGAACTCTGACGATGCAACCACGGGAGAACCCTACCGATAGAATGCATTTTGACCGACCCAGCACCGCTGATACTCAGCTCTGTATCGCGGCGGTCTGGATCCCGTATGTGCGCGGCGTGGCACTCGCTTGGCAAGCTCGAGACACCCGTGAGTCGCTCGCCGCATTCGATGAGACAAGCGAGTAGCGACGAAATCATGACGACGTTCAAGGACCTCGGTGTTCACCCCGAGATCTGCGCTCCGCTCGAGCGCAAAGGCATCACCACCCCGTTCCCCATTCAAGAGATGACGCTCTCGGTCGCCCTCCAGGGCACCGACATGATCGGCCAGGCCCGCACCGGCTCCGGCAAGACGCTGGCCTTCGGCATCCCGGTCGTGCAGCGCAGCGTCTCCCCCAAGGACCCCGACTACGTCGACCTGCCCCAGGGCAAGCCGCAGGCGCTGATCGTGGCGCCGACCCGCGAGCTGGCCATGCAGGTCTCCGCCGAGATCTCGATGATCTCCGTCGACCGCGGTCTCCGTGTGCTGACCGTCTACGGCGGCGCCGGCTACGACCCCCAGCTCGACGCGCTGGAGAAGGGCGTCGACATCGTGGTCGGCACCCCGGGTCGCCTGATCGACCTGGCCAACCGCAAGGTCCTCGACCTCTCCCACGTGCACGCCCTCGTCCTCGACGAGGCCGACGAGATGCTCGACCTCGGGTTCCTGCCCGACGTGGAGAAACTGGTCACCCTCACTCCGGAGACCCGCCAGACGCTGCTCTTCTCGGCCACCATGCCGGGTGCGATCGTGGCGCTGGCCCGCTCCTACATGCGCCACCCGATGAACATCCGCGCCGAGTCGGCGAGCGAGCGCGAGACGGTGCCCGCCACCGCACAGTTCGTCTACCAGGCCCACGACCTCGACAAAACCGAGATGATCGGTCGCCTGCTGCAGTGCGAGGACCACGACAAGATCGTCGTCTTCTCCCGCACCAAGCGACAGGCTCAGCGGGTCGCCGACGACCTCGCCGAGCGTGGCTTCCCAGCCTCTCCTCTCCACGGGGACATGCAGCAGGCTGCCCGTGAGCGCGTGATGCAGAAGTTCCGTGACGGCAAGGTCGAGGTCCTGGTGGCCACCGACGTCGCCGCTCGTGGCATCGACGTCACCGGCGTCTCCCACGTGGTCAACTACACCACCCCGGACGACGAGAAGACCTACGTCCACCGCATCGGTCGCACCGGCCGCGCCGGCGCCTCCGGCGTCGCGGTCACGTTCGTCGACTGGGCCGACCTGCACAAGTGGAAGATGATCAACAAGGCTCTCGACCTTCCCTTCGACGAGCCGCAGGAGACCTACTCCTCCTCAGAGCACTTCCTCCACGACATGGGCATCCCGAAGGGCACCAAGGGCCGGATCAAGGCCGCCGCGCCCGCCAAGCCCAAGGAGAAGGACTCCGAGAAGGACGGCGAGAAGCGTGAGCGTGCTCCGCGCAACCGCGACCGTCAGCGCACCCGCTCCCGCGGGGGCCAGGCCGTCGACAAGGCCGCCGCTCCGGCTGGTGCCGGATCTGCAGAGTCTGCGACGAAGCCGGCCGACGGCGAGACCGAGGGCTCCGCGCCCCGGCGCCGCCGGCGCCGCCGCTCCTCGAACAGCTCGGCGACGAAGACGGACTGAGCTCGCCGAGCCGGTTCCTTCATCAAGGCATGTAGGTAAAGAAACACATCCCCAGCGGAGCTCCGCTGGGGATGTGTTCTTTCGGCTGCATGCCCTATTCGGTGACGACCACCTTGGTGCCGATCCGCGCGAAGCGCCACATCGCCTTCGCGTCCGGCTCCGCCTGGCGGATGCACCCGTGCGAGAGCGGGGTGCCGAGCTGGGCGCGGGACTGTACGCGCTTGCCCTTGTCGACCGGGATGTTGTGGAACCCGATCGCGGCGTTGGGGCCCTTGGTGAAGCGTACGAACCACTTCATCCTGCCCGAGTCGTCGATCCCCCTGGCGTGCTTGGAACGGGAGAAGACGCGGTAGGTGCCGGGCTTCAGGTTGTCGTAGACGCTGCCCGAGACCGGATAGGTACGCCGCGGCCGATCCGCCGCGGAGACGATCCAGACCCGCTGACGGCTGATCGAGAAGACCGCCCGGCGTCCACTGCCGGAGTCGGCCGGCAGCATCTTCTCCGCAGTGGCGATCCAGGCGGCGACGTGGCGCGTGGTGTCCTCCTCGCGCTGGGCGTCGGGCGGCATGACCGGGGCGCGAACCTCATCGCCGGCGCCCATCTTCACACCGCCGGCGGTCATGCTGGGCCGGCCGTCTGCCGGAGGCTCGGCGACCACCTCGATCCCGACGTACAGGCCGGCCGCGGTCAGCAGGGATGCCGCGAAGAGCATCTTTGCGCGCCGGAGAGGCCGAGATCTCGTCCGGTGCCGCCCGCCGCGGCTCACTTCTCCACCGCGCGTCCGAGTACGCCTGCGAAATCCACGTCGAACATCATCCAAACTCCGGTGACCGCAAGTCAACTGTCACACGACAGACAGAAACCCGGGTTCCGCTGGCGGACGGTCGGTCTGATACCCGGATCCTCCGCGTGCCTCGCGGTGGCAGGATTGCCCCATGTCGAAACCCACCTCCCTGATCACCGGCGCGACAGCCGGCATCGGACTGGCCTTCGCCCAGCAGCTCGCCGCCCGCGGTCACGACCTCGTCCTCGTCGCCCGTGACGAGGAGCGTCTCAACGGCGTCGCGAAAGACCTGACCGACGCTCACGGCATCGACGTAGAGGTCCTCCGCGCCGACCTGATCAACAGCGCCGACCTGGCCCGGGTCGAGGCTCGCCTGGCCGACGCCGACCATCCGGTCGACCTGCTGGTCAACAACGCCGGGCACGGCCTCAAGCACCGTTTCCTCGACAACACCGCCGACGAGGAGACCGCAATGGCACAGGTGCTCGTCATCGCGCCGCTGCGCCTGTCCCACGCCGCGCTGGGCGCCCAGGTGGCCCGCGGCCACGGCGGCATCATCAACGTCGGCTCCGTCGCCTCCTACCTGCCTCGCGGCACCTACTCGGCCGCCAAGGCGTGGATCAACTCCTTCACCGAGTGGGCCCACAACGAGTACGCCGGCAAGGGGATCAAGGTGATGGCCCTGCTTCCGGGCTTCACCAAGACCGAGTTCCACGAGCGCCTCGGCTCCGGCTACGACTCCGCCCCGGAGTGGATGTGGCTCGACGTCGACGACCTGGTCCGTGAGGCGCTCGAGGACTACGAGAGCGACAAGATCTTCTCGATCCCGAGCAAGCGCTACAAGGCCCTCGCCACCCTCGCGCGAGCGGTCCCGACCGGTGTACTCCAGAAGTTCCAGTCCCTGGGCCGCAGGTAGCCGAGCCGGGCTCAAGCGTTCGCGACGAAGGTCATGACCGCGTCAGCGACCATCTGGACGGCGATCGCCGAGAGCAGCAGTCCGGCGATCCGGGTGATGAGCAGGACGCCGGACTCCTTGAGGACCTTGAGGATCGGGATGGAGAAGACCATCGCGACCAAGAGGGCGAGGTGGACGACGATGAGTCCGAGGCCGAGCCCGAAGGCGGTCCCGACGGAGTCGACCTCCTGGGTGAAGACCATGGTCGCGACGATCGCGCCGGGGCCGGCCAGGAGCGGGGTGCCGAGCGGCACCAGGGCCACGTTGGCTCCGGCGGCGGCGACAGGGTCGTCGAAGTTGTCGGTGAGGAGCTCGAGGGCGACCAGCAGCAGAAGCAGGCCGCCGGCACACTGCAGCGCCTCGAGGGAGATGTGCAGGAAGTGCAGGATCGCCTGTCCGAACAGCGCGAAGATCGTGATCACCAGGAACGAGACCGCGACCGCGAGCAGCGCCGCACGGCGCTGCTTGGCCGGTGACTGTCCCGCGGTCAGCGACAGGAAGATCGGGATCGTGCCGACCGGGTCCATGATCACGAAGAGCGTCACGAAGGTGGAAACGAAGATCTCGGTCAACGTACGACCTCGGGGGTGACGCGTCCGGAAGCTGCCGAGGCGGCGGCGGCGCGCTCCAGGAGCCGCTCGTACTCGGCTGGTGCGGTGGTGTTCACTCCCAGATGGTGACCCACCTTCCCGGTGCCGTGGTAATCGCTGGAACCGGTCACCACGAGGTCTAGATTGCGGGCGATCACCCGCAGCTTCTCGCGCGTTTCCGGGGTGTGGTCCTGGTGGTCGACCTCCAGCCCGGACAGGCCCGCGTCGACCAGCGTGGAGATGGCCGCCTCGTCCGGCTGCTGGTGTCCGGAACGTCCCCACGGATGGGCGATCACGGTCACGCCGCCGGCGGCGGCGACGGTGCGGATCATGGGCTCGAGCGGGGCGGCGTAGCGGCTGACGTTGGCAGGTTTCCCGGCCCCGAGGTAGCGGTTGAACGCCTCGTCTCGACTGCGCACGATTCCCTTGGCGACAAGCGCGTCGGCCAGGTGCGGACGCCCGGAGGCGGCGGCATCTCCGGAGACGGCCGCCACGTCCTCGAGCGACACCTCGATGCCGAGACGCGCCAGCCGGTCCAGCATCAGCGGCAGCCGCCCGTCACGGCCCGCCAGGACACGGGCGAGCTCGGTGACCAGCGGCGGGTGGGTCCGGTCGGGCAGGTAGGCCAGCAGGTGCACGCTGTGGCCGAGGTGGTCGGTGCTGATCTCCATGCCCCGCACCAGCCCGATGCCCACCTCCGCGGCAGCCGCGGCCGCCTCGTCCCAGCTGGCGGCGGTGTCGTGGTCGGTGATCGCGACGACATCGAGCCCGGCGGCCTTGGCCGCCTGGACCAGCTCGGCGGGCGAATCGGTCCCGTCACTCACCCGCGAGTGAGTATGGAGGTCGATGCGCACTCGATCATCTTAGTGGTCCCACCAGGAGCCTCCGGTCTCACCGAAGGGCAGCTCGACCATCTGGACGCCGAGATCGTCGACCTGGCGCAAGTGCCAGCCGTCCTGGAGCGTCAGCATCGCCGTGGCCGGCCGGAAGACCAGCCACAGCCAGCGGCCGGCGGCCTCCCCGACCAGCACCGACCGCTCCCACTCCTCGGCCCCGTTGGTCCACTGGGTGATCGGCCACAGCGGGACCATCTGCCCGGCGACGCGGATCTTCGTCGTGGGTGGCCCGGTGCAGGCGTCGACACCAGGATCGCGGCCTTCCGTACGCGCGCACCGAGCGCCCAGCCCGACGCCGGCCTCCTCGGTGACGATGGTCAGCTCGACCGGTCCGTCGTCGGGGGTCACCCCGGTCCACGTGAGCATCGTCGCCGAACCCTTGGCCTCGTCGCCGACCACGGCGAGGTCGGCGATCGACCACCCCGTCTCGACCGGCCAGGGAACATAGGTGGGCACCTCACCGGCCAGCGCGAGAACCTGCACCAGGTCCTCGTAGGACGCCTTGTCCGTACGCCACACCGGGGTCACCACGCCGTGCTCGGGGCAGGACCGGCTGCCGCCGGCGCCGATGCGCGCCACCGGCGTCGCGCAGCGTGGACATCCCTCCGCTAAAGCCACCCCACAACGGTGACTCCTACTGCCGATTCGGTCAAGCGCGGGCCGCGTTTCTCCCGCGGGTGCGCCGGACCGCCCACTCGACCAGGTCGGCGAGTGCCTCGACCGCTTCAGCGCACGCACGAGCGGCAGGAGCGGCGTCGTCGGGCTCCCAATCAGGGACGGTCTCCGGCCCCCTTCCTTGGCGCCGCGTCCGCCTGGTCTCGCCACGTCTTGCCGGGGACGAGGATGCCCAGGTCGGTCAGGTGATCCCGATGCGCGTAGAGCGCGTGCTGCAAGGACGTGGTGCCGGACTTCATCGCGCCGGCGTGGACGATCACACGACGTGCCACAGCTGCCCTCCTCGGGCGGCCGCGGGATGTCACGGCCACCTGATCAGGGATCACACCAGCCCGCGCGACACCACCCAGGCGGGCTATGGACGAGCTATGTATTCCAATACTTCACCACGGGTTGGCCGTGGTGGGTGTCGAGCATCGAGACGGTGGCGGTGTCCAGCCTGAAGAACCGTCCCTCGCTGACCGGGAGCTCCAGCCACACCGCCGCCAGCGCGCACAGGGCGTGGCCGTGGGAGAAGACCAGGGTGTCACCGTCGCGCTCGCGGGCAGCCGTGGCGACACGGGCCAGCCGCTCCTGGACGGCGGCCGCGGGCTCTCCCCCGGGCGTCTTCGCGGTCCACAGGCTCCAGCCGGGGTCGGTGCGGTGGATCTCCGGGGTGGTGATGCCCTCGTAGTCGCCGTAGTCCCACTCGACCAGGTCGTCGGTGACGACGACATCGGGGAAACCCGCGAGCTCAGCCGTACGCAGCGCCCGCTGTCGTGGGGAGGTCAGCACCGCGGCGTACTTCTGGTCCTGAAGCCGGGACGCGAGCAATTTGGCAGCCTCCTCCCCCTCGGGAAGGAGCGGGAGATCGGTGCGGGAGGTGTGCCGACCGTTGAGCGACCACTCGGTGGTGCCGTGCCTGACGAGGTAGAGGGCCATGGCCCTATCAAACCAGCCGCGCGCCCAGCCGAATCCTCAGGCCCGAGTGATGAACCGGTTGACCTGACGGACGAACAGGTTGGGTGCGAGGTCGGCAGCGGTCGAGAGTGCCCTGGCGGGGAACCCGACGGTGGTGTGCACCTTCGGCAGCCGGAACAGGCCCTTGCGCGGCTGAGCCATCTCCCAGACCTGGTCGGCGACGTCCTCGACCGTGAGCCGGATGCCCAGGGTCTCGTGGGACGAGGCCGCGTTGCCCTCCAGCAGCGCTGTCTTCACCCACAGCGGCCAGACCGCCTGCACCCGGATGCCCTCCTTGCGCCATTCCAGCTCCAGCGCCTCGGTGAGCCCGCGCACGGCGTACTTCGACGCGCTGTAGGAGGCGATCTCCGGCTGCCCGTAGATCGCACTCGCACTGCAGACGTTGATGACGCCCGCGCCGGGGGTGGCCCGCAGGTAGGGGTAGGCCGTGTGGCAGCCGTTGATCACACCGTTGACGTTGATCTCGATGGTCTGGTGATGCATGGCCAGGTCGACGTCGGCCAGGCGCCCGGCACGCAGGATGCCGGCGTTGTTGACCAGCAGGTCGAGACGACCGCCTGCGGCGGTGGCGAACTCCTCGAGCGCCGCGTTCCAGGACGCCGGGTCGGTGACGTCGAGCGCACCACCGATCGCCGAGTCGGAGCCGAGGAGTGCTGCCACGTCGCGAGCCAGGTCGGCGTCGATGTCGTAGATCCCGACGAACCAGCCCTGCGCCGCGAACTTCTCGACGATCGCCTTGCCGATCCCCTGGGCCGATCCGGAGACGAAGAGAGCCTTTTTCACTGCCATGACGTGCTCCTTACGCAGGGATGAGCGCCCAGTAGTCGAGGTCGAGCAGCACCCCGGGGGCGTACTTTCCGTCCTCACCGCGCAGGGTCATCGACTCGTCGCGCCCCTTGGTGGCGACCAGGCGCAGGCGGAGCGCGCCGACACCCGGGGCGTCGGTATCCACGCGGTCGAGCACCTCCGACCAGGCGTAGACGGTGTCGCCCGCGAAGGCCGGGGAGGTGTGGGCGCCGGCGTTGATCGCGGCGATGAGCTGGGCGTTGGCGAGGCCGTTGAACGACAGCGCACGGGCCAGGGAGATGATGTGGCCGCCGTAGACGAGGTTGCGCCCATCGGGCCGTGCCTCGACGTTGAAGTGCACCTTCGCGGTGTTCTGCCACAGGCGGGTGGCCTGCTGGTGCTCGGAGGTGGTCAGGGTGACACCGTCGACGTGGTCGATCTTCTCGCCGACCTCGTAGTCGGCGAGCCGGTGCGGCTCACCGGCGGCGGTGAAGTCGTAGGACGAGAAGTCGAGGCCCTCGGGCACGATCAGGTTCTTGGCGTCGACCGCCGTCGCCAGCTCCGGGATCACCGTCTCGGGGGCGGCGGTTCCCTCGGTGGTCGAGCCTGTCGAGACCCGCTTGTGGACCATCACCCAGCGCGCCCAGTCGATGGCGACCTCGCCACGCTGGTTGGTGGCCGTGGAGCGTACGTAGACGACACCGGACTTGCCGTTGGAGTTCTGCTTGAGCCCGATGACCTCGGACCTCGTCGAGAGCGTGTCGCCCGGCACCACGGGCCGATGGAAGCGGCACTCGGCGTAGCCGAGGTTGGCGATGGCGTTCAGCGATACGTCCGGGACGGTCTTGCCGAAGGCGATGTGGAAGCCGATCAGCTCCTCGACGGGGTGCAGCTCCAGCCCGACCGAGGCCGCGAAGGCAGCGCTCGAGGGCACCGCGAAGCGAGTCGGGTAGAGCGAACCGTACGCAGCCCGGTCGCCTTCGGTCACCGTGCGCGGCGTGGCGTGCTCGATGACCTGGCCGACGTGGAAGTCCTCGAAGAAGTTGCCGGGGTTCGTCTTGCTCATCTGCGGCCTCTCGTCCGTGATTCTGCGTGGATTACCGGACAGTAACCTAGATCAGACGATCCCATGAAGACGTTCCGGGATGCGTAGCAGCGGGTGGTTGCGGAGGTTGTCGATGTGGCCGGGGCCATCGGCTCGATACACGCCGTTCTCCTTGCGCACCAGCCTGGCCGGCAGGACCGTGGTCGGGTCGAACTCCTCGACATCGGCGCCCACCGAGGCGGTCGCCCGGGTCAGCAGGCCGGCGAGGTCGTCGCCGGAACGTCCCCAGGAGCTGCCCTTCCCACGGCCCACCGACTTGGCGAGCTGGTTGCGTCGGTCGGCCTGCCGTCGCAGCAGGTCCACGTCGGCGAACTTCATGTGGAGCATGAACAGCCCCGCATCGGGAACGTACGGCGCCTCGATCCCGTGGGAGGCGTTCGTCCAGGCGGCCGGCACCCGTTTGACCGACGGCTTGCACATCAACGGCGCGAACTGGGCGAACGCCCGCTGGCCGACGATCGGTTTGCCGCTGACCATCGGCCCCTCGAGCGCGGTGTGGTGGACGATGTTGAGGGCGAGCGGAGCGATGACCTGGTCGGGTCGCCTGGCCAGGTAGTCGGACAGGTCGGCGTAGCTCGCCGGGTCGGGGACGAGGAACTCGTCGACGTCGGTGAAGATGACCACGTCGTAGATGCCGAGCAGGCCCTGGGCCACCCCGCTGGCCAGTCGCATCCGACCGGACTCGAAGCTGCCCTTGCGGAAGCCGGGCAGGCGTTGGACCGTGCAGCCCAGGTCGTCGGTGGAACCGTCGGTCGAGCCGTCGTCGAAGACGATCAGGTTCTCGTGACCCGCCGCTCGGCCGTAGTGGTCGACCCATCGGGCGAGCATCTCGCCCTCGTCGCGGGCGATCGTGAGCACCGCGACCAGCGGCGGCGTAGCCGTGGCCGCGGTCTCGCGTGCCTCATCGGCGAGGCTGCGCCTTCGGCGCAGGCTCCAACTGCTTGACAAAGAATCCCCCGAATGTGAATGCGGCCCTACGTGCGGACCAGCTCCTCTCGCCGGACGGACCACTCCACGAGGTCGGCCAGGGCGGAGACCGCGCGCGCCGGAGCCTTGCGGCCCTCCCCCGGGTCGATGGCTTCACCAGGGATGGTCGGGTCGGCGAGCTTCTTGTTGAGATCCGTACGCAGCGAAGCATAGGAGGCCACGGCGGCGTCTCGGACCTGCATGTCGGTGACCTTGCGCGGGTCGATCCCGCTCACGTCCACGGGGGCCAGGTCGTCGAGATCCCCGTGGATGGTCGCGTCCAGACCGCGCAGCTCGGCTGCCTGGTCGCGAGTGAACGACTGTGTCCAGCGCGGAGCCTGGAGCCCGATGCGCGGGTCGTCCACCGTCAGCGCCGGCATCAGGCGCTTGCCGAGGACGTGCTTGCGCAGACCCATGGCCGCCGGATAGGCCAGTCCGCGCTGCTTCAGCTCTGCGTTGAGCCCTCGCAGCACCTCGACGGTGGCGGCGCCGAGGGAGGTGTTCTTCGGCGGCGGGCTCTGCATCCCCTCCGGGTCGAAGCCCATCGCCGCGCCGAAGCGCTCCAGCAGCAGCGTCGCCGGGCTGCCCGGGGGCGGCACCGTGACCAGGTGGAGAGGCCCGGCCTGGCTCCAACGCCGGGCGATGGCGACCATGTCCTGCTCGGACCAGAAGCGTCTGCCGGGCTTGGTGCGACGGCGCTCGGACGAACCGGGCCGGCTCTTGTTGACCGCGGTGAGGAACTCGGCCCAGGTCCAGTCCATGCCGTTCTGGATGAGCTCCTGCCACATCGACGGGATCTGCCGGTTGATGTCACGCAACGAGAGCACGATCTCGGGGGTCACCCCCTGGAAGCTCGACGCCACGCGCTCGACCGTCTCCGGGCCGACCGGCGCGAGCAGCTCGACGGAGACCAACGCAGTCCCGTCCCACGCATCGACCTCGGCGACCAGACGATCCCAGGCGCCGGTGACCGCGTCACCCTGGGGGTGCTTCTGGTGGCCCTTCACATCGAGAACGGCCTCGATCTGGTGACGCCAGCGCGCGCCAGGGACCAGGAATCCACGCTCGGCGAGGAGTGCCTTGTTCTTGTACAAGGCACCCTGCAGATACGTCGTCCCGGACTTCATCGCCCCGACATGGAGCACTACGCGGCGCGCCAACGTTCAATACCTCTCGACCAGACTGACCCACGACCCAACAGGTCCAGCAAATTGGGCTCAGTCTAGAGCCAGATCTCAGGAGCCGCCGCCACCGGCCTTGCGGCGGTGCATCTTCGGCGCGCCGCCGACGATCTCGGAGCCGTGCGCCTTCTCCTTGGCGCCGGCGCTCTCTGCGTGCGCGTGGTCGTTGTTGTTCTTCTTCTCCAGCGCTTCGCGCATCTTGGCTTTGAGGTCGTCGTTGGCCATCGCTCCCCCTACATGGGTTGCTGAGTTGAGTCATTGGTCGGGCAACGACCAACCTACGGCAACGACCCTGCCGAGACCATCGGTTTCAGCAGGGTCGGCTCGTCGCTCGCAGGGTCAGGACTTGTAGTCCTTGAGGAGGCTGCGGCCGATGATCATCTTCTGGATGTCACTGGTGCCCTCGCCGATGAGCATGAACTTGACCTCGCGCATGATCCGCTCGATCTCGTACTCCTTGGAGTAGCCGTAGCCGCCGTGGATCCGGAAGGAGTCCTCGACGACCTCGTTGGCGTACTCCGAGGCCACCATCTTGGCCATCCCGGCCTCGACGTCCATCCGCTTGCCGGTGTCCTTCAGACGCGCGGCGCGGACCATCATGTTGTGGGAGACCTCGACCTTGGTGCCCATCTCGGCGAGACGGAACAGGATGGCCTGGTGCTCGGCGATCTTCTTGCCGAAGGTCTGGCGCTGCTGGGAGTAGGCGATGCCGAGCTCGAAGCCACGGATCGCCAGACCGCAGGCGCGCGCGGCGACGTTGACCCGGCCGACCTCGACGCCATCCATCATCTGGAAGAAGCCCTTGCCCGGGGTGCCGCCGAGGATCTGGTCGGCCGAGATCTTGTGACCCTCGAAGATCATCTCGGTCGTGTCGATGCCCTTGTAGCCCATCTTGTCGATCTTGCCGGGCACGGTCACGCCCTGGGCCGTCTCGCCGAAGCCCGGGGTCTTCTCGACCAGGAAGGTGGTCATGTTCTTGTAGACGCTCTCGGCGCCCTCGTCGGTCTTGGTCAGCACCGCGACCAGGGTCGAGGAACCACCGTTGGTCAGCCACATCTTCTGACCGGTGATCTCGTACGACCCGTCGGCCTGCTTGGTCGCCTTGGTGGAGACCGCGCTCACGTCGGAGCCGAGACCCGGCTCCGACATCGAGAACGCGCCGCGTACCTCTCCGGTCGCCATCCGCGGCAGGTACTTCTGCTTCTGCTCCTCGGTGCCGTGCTGCATCAGCATGTAGGCCACGATGAAGTGGGTGTTGATGACGCCGGAGACCGACATCCAGCCGCGGGCGATCTCCTCGACGCACAGCGCGTACGTCAGCAGGGACTCGCCCAGCCCGCCGTACTCCTCCGGGATCATCAGACCGAAGATGCCGAGCTCCTTGAGACCCTCGACGATGTCGGTCGGGTACTCGTCGGCATGCTCCAGCTCCTGGGCCACCGGGATGACCTTCTCGTCCACGAACTGGCGGACGGTCTTCAGGATCTCTTCCTGAATGTCGGTGAGACCCTCGGTCTCGGCAAGGCGACCCATGCTTCACTCCTAAACTCGGTGGTCGGGGCCACAACGTTTCAGACCCGTCGAGACCACGCTGACGTCACTGCGGCAGGTTACCAATCAGTAACCATCAGCGACAGGTGACACCCGACACACCGTGATCCTACGACCCTCAGCGCCGCCGTCCGACAGCCGAGAAGACCGGCGCGAGCATCTTGTCGTACGACGGCCTGCTGACGCTCACGTAGCCCGATCGCTTCCCGGAACCGGCCAAGCCCGACATCTGGGTGCTGGAGCTGAAGGCGAAGGTCGGGGTTGCGCCGGTCCGGCTGATCAGCAGGACGGTCGCGCGGAGGCCGGTGCGGTCGTAGCCACGCGGACGCGGCACCGCCCAGGTGTCCTCGTTCACGTCCTTGCCGAGGACCCGCTGCAGCGAACGCATCTGAGCGGTCGTGGTCTTCTCCGCGGTGACGACTCGGACCCGCACACCCCGCGAGTCCGCCCGCTTCAGCGCCCGGACGACCCTGCCGTTGGTCAGGGCACGGGTGGCCAGGTGCACGACGTGACCTCGCTTGGCGCTGTTGACGGCCTTCAGCACCGTACGCAGCACGCTCTGCTCCTCGGCGACACTCAGCCCCGGGTCGGTGACCACGACGCCCGGCCCGAACTTGGCCCGAGCCGAGCTCGCCGTCGAGGTGACCGGCAGCGGCGAGAAGTCGACGCGGACCGCGTTGTGGTCCGACTCCAGCCCGAAGGCGCGCTGGTTGCCGGTGGCGAAGCGCGCGATCCCGCGGGCGAGCACGTAGTCGATCGTCGACGCCCGGCCGTGCGTGACCGGTGCCTGCTGCGTGACGTCGTAGGTCGGGACCAGGTGCTTGGCGGCGAAGATGTCGCGCGGGTAACGCGAGCCCTCGTACTGCACGTTCAGGTCGCCGCCGACCATCACCGGCCCGCGTCCGGCCAGCGCCTTGACGAGCGTGTTCAGCGCGCGGGCGGAAGGACGGACCAGGTCGCCGTAGTGCTTGGACTTGGGCGCGAAGTGCACCGCGACCACGGAGACGTTCTGGCCGGTCGCTCGGTTCTCGAGGGTGACCCAGTTGGCGTACCGGATCCCCCAGTGCAGCCGCTGACGGGCGGGCTTGCCGCGCTTGTTGCTGATCTGGTGGATCCCTTTCGAGGTCGCGGCCCACCTGTCGTTGTCCCAGGCCACCGCCGTCGCCGACCGGTAGGGGTCGCCGCCCTTGCGCCACACGCGGTAGCGCCCAGGCTCGAGATCCGCGGTCCGCCGACCGTTCACCTCGTTGTAGGTGATGAAGTCGGGCGCGGTTCCGACGACCTCGCGGACGTCCTTCCTGAACCTCGCCGTCCCCATGCTCGCCCTGAGGTTCGCCTGGACCATCCGATAGCGCGGCGGCGAGTAGGCGACGGTCTCCACGTCGGGCTCGGCCGGGACGGGCGAGTCGTGCACGGCGACGAGCGCACCGCCGAAGAGACCGATGACAAGACCCGTGGAGAGCAGAGCCTTGGCCGCCCGACCTCCGCGAGACCTGGCTCGAGGTTGTGTATGCATCCGTCCGGGCCCCTCTCCCAGCAGTGGTGACCGATCACACTGGTCACTTGGAAAACTTTTGTAACACAGGCCTCAGCCAGATCCTGGGTCCCGTTCCGAGGAGAGTTCGGATAGATCATCGAATTCATGACCCGCGCCACCCGGTGAGCGTCGAGGCAGACTCCTGGGACCCATGTCATAACGTTGGGCCGTGAGCGAGCGTCAGCGAGTGAACCAAACGGCAATCACGCCGCCACCTTCGTATACTGGCTTCTGCGCAACGGAGGTGGCGGCGTGAGCAACTCGCCCAACCGCGTCTACGCGGCACGCCTGGTCGGCCTTCCGATCTTCGACCCGCTCGGCGAGCAGGTCGGCAAGGTGCGAGATCTCGTGGTCACCGTCCGGACCGACGCTCGGCAGCCACGCGTGCTGGGCCTGGTCGTGGAGGTCTTCGGGCGTAGGCGCATCTTCGTGCCGATGACCCGGGTGACCAGCATCGACTCCGGTCAGGTCTACACGACCGGACTGCTCAACATGCGCCGTTTCCAGCCGCGTTCGACCGAGACCCTGGTGATCGGCCAGATGTTCGACCGGCAGGTCACGATCCGCTCCACCGGGGTCTCCGGGACGGTCTACGACGTCGGCATGGAGCAGGCGCGCAACCGCGACTGGCTGCTCTCCCGGGTCGCCGTGCAGGAGCCGTCCAAGGGGCTTCGCCGCCGCGGCCAGACCCACGTGATCGAGTGGGACGACGTCGAGGGGCTGGCCCGCCGCTCCCCCACCCAGGCCGCGACCCACCTGGTCCAGGCGATCCACGAGATGCGTCCGGCCGACGCCGCGACCATGATCCACGAGCTCCCACCCGAGCGTCAGCGGCAGGTCGTCGCCGCGCTGGACGACGAGCGCCTCGCCGAGGTGCTCGAGGAGCTCCCCGAGGACGACCAGGTCGCCATCGTGCGAGCCCTGGACTCCGAGCGCGCCGCCGACGTGCTCGAGGAGATGTCACCCGACGACGCCGCCGACCTCATCGCCGAGCTGCCCGAGGAGACCGCCACCCTGCTGCTCGACCTGATGCGGCCCGAGGACGCCAAGGACGTCCTCCGGCTGATGTCCTACGAGGAGGACACCGCCGGCTCGATGATGACCCCGGAGCCGGTCATCGTCGGCCCCGACGCAACCATCGCCGACGCGCTCGCACTGGTCCGCAACCCCGACCTCACCCCGGCCCAGGCGGCCTTGGTCTACGTCTGCCGTCCGCCGCTGGAGACGCCCACCGGCAAGTTCCTCGGCATCGCTCACATCCAGCGACTGCTGCGCGAGCCACCCTCGACGCTCGTCGCCGGCGCTCTCGACGACTCCCTGGAGCCGCTGCGCCCCGAGGACAGCACCGAGCAGGTCGCTGCCCACCTGGCCACGTACAACCTGGTCGCCGCTCCGGTGGTCGACGAGAACGGCCATCTCGCTGGCGCGGTGACCGTCGACGACCTGCTCGACCACCTGCTCCCGGAGAACTGGCGCGAGAACCTCGCTCGCCAGGAGTCGGCCACCGGGCCTCGGCCCGACACCCGCCCCGACACCCGCCCGAACAAGGTGATCACCCCCGAGATGGTGCGCCGTGGCTGACACCCGCACCGCCCGCGGCCGCCTCGACACCCCGCGCGAGCTGCGCCGCCCCCTCGTCAAGCGGCCCGCCTTCCGGGCCGACGCGTTCGGCTCCTTCGCCGAGGCCTTCGCCCGCTACATGGGCACCGCCAGGTTCATCGCCTGGATGACGATCATCGTGCTCATCTGGGTCGCCTGGAACATCCTGGCGCCGAGCGAGTGGCGCTTCGACACCTTCCCGTTCATCTTCCTGACCCTCGCGCTGAGCCTGCAGGCCTCGTACGCAGCCCCGCTGATCCTGCTCGCGCAGAACCGTCAGGAGGACCGCGACCGCGCGATCAACGAGCAGGACCGCCGCATCGCCACCCAGTCGAAGGCCGACATGGAGTTCCTCGCACGCGAGACCGCCTCTCTCCGGATGGCCCTCGGCGAGGTCGCCACGCGCGACTACCTCCGCTCCGAGCTCCGCCTGCTCCTGGAAGAGCTGGAGGAGCGCGACCGGCTCCGGGACGACCAATCGCCCGAGTGACCTCGGACCCCGATGACTCTCGATGTCATCGGGACTGATCAGAGCTCGGCCTCATCAGCGGGTAGGTCGACACAGCCCATCCGGGCCCCCACGAACGGTCCGCGATCCGAGCGGCCACGCTTCCACGGATTGGTCGATGCAGGGGTCTTTCAGCGTACGACGTAGGCTTCTTTCTTGTGAGTAGCCCGCTTCTCGACCGCGTCAACGCAGCCTTGGCGACCGTGCAGGACCCGGAGATCAAACGACCCATCACCGAGCTGGGGATGGTCGACTCCGTATCGATCGACGACGCAGGCGTCGTCAGCGTCAAGGTGCTGCTGACCGTCGCCGGATGCCCCCTCAAGGACACGATCAACCGCGACACCACCGCAGCGCTGGAGAAGGTCGACGGCATCACCGGCGTCGACCTCGAGCTCGGCGTGATGACCAACGAGCAGCGCACCGAGATGCGCAACGGGCTCACCGGCGGCCAGGCGCAGCGGGAGATCCCGTTCGCCCAGCCGGGCTCGCTGACCAAGGTCTTCGCGATCGCCTCGGGCAAGGGCGGTGTCGGCAAGTCGTCGGTCACGGTCAACCTGGCCGTCGCGCTGGCCCAGCAGGGGCTCAAGGTCGGCATCGTCGACGCCGACATCTACGGCCACTCCGTCCCCGCCATGCTGGGCGTGGCCGACTCCCGGCCCACCCAGGTCGACGACCTGATCATGCCGGTCCCGACCGCCTCGGGCGTCTCGGTGATCTCGATCGGGATGCTCAAGCCGCGCCGCGACCAGGTCGTCGCCTGGCGCGGACCCATGCTCGACCGGGCCCTGGTCCAGATGCTCTCCGACGTCTACTGGGGCGACCTCGACGCGCTCCTGCTCGACCTTCCTCCCGGCACCGGCGACGTGGCGATCTCCCTGGGCCAGCACCTGCCCAACGCGGAGATCCTCGTGGTCACCACCCCACAGGAGGCCGCCGCAGAGGTGGCCGAGCGGGCCGGCACGATGGCCGAGATGATGCACCAGCGGGTCGTCGGCGTCGTGGAGAACATGTCCTGGCTCGTCCTGCCCGACGGCTCCAGGATGGAGGTCTTCGGCTCCGGCGGTGGCCAGCGGGTCGCCGACACGCTCTCCCAACGGTTCGGCTCGAAGGTGCCGCTGCTCGCCCAGATCCCCCTGGAGCAGACCCTGCGGGAGGCGGGCGACGCCGGGAAGCCGATCGTCGAGTCCGATCCGACGGCAGAGTCGGCCAAGGTGCTGGCCGAGGTGGCGCGGACGATCTCGGGCCGCGGACGCGGGCTCGCGGGCATGCAGCTGGGGCTCACTCCCACTTCCAAGCTCTGACCCTGTAGGTTCTGGCCCGTGTTCGGCATCGGCTTCGCGGAGCTCGCCGTCATCGTCGTGATCGCCATCCTGGTCTTCGGGCCGGACAAGATCCCCGAGATGGCACGGCAGATCGCCCGCCTCCTCCACCAGGTACGCAACCTGGCCAACAATGCGCGCGACGACCTGCGCGGGGAGCTCGGACCCGCCTACCAGGACCTCGAGCTGCGTGACCTCGACCCTCGTCGCATCGTCAGCAAGCAGATCCAGGAAGCCCTCGCCGAGATCGAGCAGGAGGAGGCCGTCGCCAAGGCGCCCAAGCCCCTGCTGGCCGGCGAGAAGCCGCCCTACGACGATCAGGCGACCTAAACCCACCGAGGGACCGGTCACTTCCGTTTCCTTTCGTCACAGTAGAACCATTTTGTTACCCGTCGGTTTAGAACCGAGCAATTCGGGTATGAGGGGTTCGACTGCGTAGAAAGGAGTTGGCGCCCATGAGCGCTCTACGATCTCGGGACCCCGATCCCCCCGCGGAGCCGAATCCGCAACGCCTCACCGAGGTGCCCTTGGCCGATGTCCAGGGCATGCTCGCCTTCGACCTCCAGCCCCGCCTGGACCCACCGCACCCGTGCGACGACGATGCCGGCAACGAGGCCGGGGACACCTCCGTGGACGGCGACATCCCGCCTCCGGTCCCGATCGTCCCGGCCAGCGGCCATCTCCGCGGCTGGATCCCGCAGTTCGCCCAGAAGGCCGCCGAGGTCGTCGGCGGCGACCGCCCGGCCAGCCAGCTGGTCCGCTGGACCACCAAGGACGTCCACTCCGAGCTGAGATACCGCGCGAGCCTCACCGCACGCTCAGGAGCGTACGAGCCCGGCACCGGCCGCAATCAGCCGGTCCGTCCACGCGTCCATCGCTGCCACGTCTACGAGGTCTCCGACGACATCGTCGAGGCCACCGTCACGATCCGCTTCGGCGCGGGCCTGCGCGCTCTCGCCGTCCGCTTCGAGCGCAACGGCGAGAGCTGGATCTGCACGGTGCTCAACTTCGGGAGCTACGACTAGAGACCTGCCGAGTCGGCGCGTCGTGACTCCGGGTAGCCGCCCAGCCGTTCGGTCAGCGCGATCGTCACCGGAGCGGTGACGGCCTTGGTCGCA
>NZ_JBEXSD010000014.1:0-94480 GCF_040613495.1 Nocardioides sp. NPDC006273
TATTTGGCGGGCCTCCGGGACCAGCGAACCAAAGCCGGATCTGCGTGTGTGCGGATCCTTTGAGTTCGTACGTCGGGAGGTGACCATCGCGATGAGCACGCTGCAGCAGCCCCAGCATCCTGTGCTGGCGGCCGTCGTCGCGATCACCGGCTCTCTCGATGAGGTCGCGGACGTGAACCCCACGTTCATGGCGACCGATCAGAAAGCCGCGGCGCTGGTCGAGATCGCGCGGGCGAAAGCCCAGCTGGCCGAGCTCGAGCTACGCGTGATCGCGGCTGCCGATGACGTAGCGGCGGACAGCGCGGTTCGTGATGTGGCCGCGTGGCTGCATCACCACACCCACCAGCGCCCCGAGGCCCTGCGCGACGACCTCCGGCTCGCGCACGCCTTGGACCGCACCTATGGCCGGGTCGCGGCAGCGATGCGCGCCGGGGACTGCAACTCGGCGCAGGCACAGGTGATCGTCGCGGCCCTCGACGACCTGCCTGCCGATCTCGACCCCGAGATCCGTGTGAAGGCAGAAGAGGCGATGGTCGCCTACGCGACCCAGTTCGACCCCACCCGGCTACGCCGCGTGGGACGCCGGATCCTGGACGTCATCGCCCCTGAGATCGCCGAGGCCGAGGAAGCCAAACGGCTCGCGGCCGAGGAAGCCCACGCTAGGAAGAAGACCCGGCTCACGATGCGCCGCGTTGGTGACGGGACCACCCGGATCTCGGCGGTGGTCCCGGACGCGGCCGCGGATCGGCTGGCGACCAACCTGGAGGCCTTCGCCTCCCCGCGACGCGATGACGGCACCCGCACCGACACCGGCGAGTACCTGCCCTACGCCCGACGGCTCGGACGTGCCTTCTGTCAGATGCTGGAGACCCTCGACCCGACCCGGCTGCCGATCCACGGCGGCGATGCGACCACGGTGATCGTGACCATCGACCTCGACCAACTCCGCACCGAGACCGGCATCGGCACCATCGTGGGCGGCAGCCCGATCACCGCGGCTGAAGCCCGACGCCTCGCGTGCACCGCGAACATCATCCCGGTCGTCCTCGGCGGCGCCTCCGAGGTCCTCGACCTCGGCCGCAAGGAGCGGTTCTTCACCGCCGCCCAACGCCGTGCGCTCCTCCTGCGATCAGCGACTTGTGAGGCAGAGGGTTGCGACATCCCCGGCACCTGGGCCGAAGCCCACCACTGGCTCGCCTGGGCACAAGGCGGACCCACCGACCTCGACAACGCCACGCTGCTCTGCAGTCACCACCACCACCGTGCCCACGACCCGGCGTACGTCCATGAACGCCTACCCAACGGCGACATCCGCTTCACCAGGCGAACGTAGAGGTTGCCGCCCAAGCCACACCCGGCGCCCCGGCCTTGCCAGACCGTGCCCCTATTGGCTTCGGTTGTCTATGCGGTATCGCGGCAAGTGCGGCAAGAATGTGCGATAGCGCTTTGGCCTATCGAGCACACGCGAAGCGTCGGCTCGATCGTCTTTGATGGACGCCGGTTCAAAATCGTGAGCGGCGCGGGCGAATCCGTGTCATCATCGCTCTCAATTGAGAGCACTGCTCTCACCGACTCGCCTGAGGAGCTCCGCCGTGACCGTCCCCGACGTCTCTACCGATTACCGCACTCGGATGGGTGCCGTCGCGTTCGCGATCGCAGGCATCCTCTTTGCCGTCTATGAGGCCGTGGCGCCACGCGCCGATGAGACCACGTTGGACGGGGCTGCGTCGTGGGCCTCCGTCGGGTGGAGTGTCGCGCACATCAGTGCCATCGTCGGTCTCATTCTCATCCCGCTCGGGTATGGCGCGATCCGCGGCTTCCTGGACGGCACCCCACAGGAGAGGACCGCGCATCTCGCCGCTGTCGTCGGCTACATCGGCTCCGGCCTCACCATCTCCTACTATGGCGCCGAGACCTACGGCCTCAAGGCCATCGGCGAGCGGGCGCTGGTCGACGGCGACCCCAGTTTGACCGACGTGGGCAACGACTTCCGGCTCGACCCGACCGCGGTGACCGTCTTCGCGATCGGGCTGCTGCTCGTCGGTGTCGCCGCCGTGCTCGCGTCGATCGCGGTCTGGCGCTCGGCCTCACTGCCCCGTTGGAGCGCGGTCCCGCTCGCCGCTCTCCTGGTCATCATGCTTCCCCAGTTCTTCTTCCCGCAGGCGGGGCGGATCGTCTGGGGCGTACTCGTCGCGGTCTCGGCGCTGTGGCTTGCCGCTGCGCTCTGGCGTGCTTCACAGAGCCGCTCGTAGTCATCCTCCTACGCACTCGTCGTTGTCACCGCCGGAGTAACAGGGCGGGGCGCTGTAGCCGTCCTCCACCGGTTCGGGGTCCGGCAGATCCACCGCACCGGGGATGTAGCAAACCAAGACCAGCGCGGTGCCGACGACGACCATCAGCGTCTGCCAGACCGTGCCGAGCACTCGCCTACGCCGGTTGAGCAGATGCGCGACCACACCGGACGCGATCGCCACCAACGCGATCGCACCCCAGACCCGGTAGGCGACGATGTTCGCCGGTTCGACCTCAGGCTGCTCGCCGAAGAAGACCAGATAGACATCGAGCCAGTTCATGGCCAGGCTGCCCAGAGCGTAGGCGGCCACCAGGGACGCCAGGGCAGTGGTGAAGGCGAACCAGGGCAGGTGGGCGAGGCGTGAGCGGGCGCTGAGTCGACGGTCGGAGGCGAGCATGCGACGAGTCTCGCGTCTCCGGAGCACGGGGTGATGAGTCTGCGTACTCAAGTCTTTGACCTTCAAGCCGCTCGAAGCCTCAGTATCGGGGCATGACCACGACGCCTGCCGCTGACCCGACGATGACCGCCATCACCGCTGCTGTGACCCTTGGCCGCGAAGGCGACGTCAACAGGGCGCGGGAGGAGCTGCTCACGATCTGGCGGGAGGTCGGGGTGCTGGGAGATCCGTTCCACCGATGCACCCTGACCCACTACCTCGCCGACCTCTACGCCGACCCGGCCGAAGCGCTGGTCTGGGACGTACGTGCCCTCGATGCCGCCGATGCGCTCACGGACCAGCGCGCGCAGGAGCACGATGCGAGCCTTCAGGCCGCCGGCTTCTACCCCAGCCTGCACCTCAACATCGCCGACAACCTTCGCCGCCTGGCTGCCTTCGAAGCCGCCGCAGATCACATCGACAGAGCCGAGGAGCGCCTCGCGACCCTGCCTTCCGGTCCGTACGGCGAGATGATCCGCTCTGCGATCGACGGGGTCAGCCGGGCGATCGGCGCCCGCGACACCACCCCCAGGCCGACCTCTCCGACAGTCGGCGAAACCGGGGCCGGCTGAGCCGGGTCATCCACCTTCCCGCTGCCCCGCCCGCTCACGGCGTGCCGGTACGACGTCGGCGAGCCAGACCGCCAATGCCGCTGCTAGCGCCACGATCGCGGGCCAGAACCACCACGGGACCGACCCCGGCAACAGCTGGCCGACCCCGAAGAACCCCACCCCGGCAAGCGGCAGCACGAACAGCACCGCGAGCCAGGTGCGCTCGTACCCAGCGACCCCAAGCGCCAGAGCCATGGTCGCCATCGGCATCACCGCCACGAGGGTGAGGAGCGCGACGGCCGCGAAGAACACCGCTGCGAGCACTGCTCCCAGCGCCCCGAAGCCGCCCGCGAGGGCGTCGCCCACCGCCGAGCCCGTGTCCGCGTCCTCGACCTCGA
Source organism: Nocardioides sp. NPDC006273 (assembly GCF_040613495.1). Taxonomy (NCBI): domain Bacteria; kingdom Bacillati; phylum Actinomycetota; class Actinomycetes; order Propionibacteriales; family Nocardioidaceae; genus Nocardioides; species Nocardioides sp. NPDC006273. Next base: position 3,679 of record NZ_JBEXSD010000014.1, read on the forward strand.
TCTGGCCGGCGAAGAAGTGCACGGCCGGCGAGAACAGCAGGACCATCAGCCCGATGCCGGCCAGCGCGCCAGCGGCGGCCGCGACCCCGCCGACCGCGGCATGGCGCGCCAGACGGCCTCGGTCTGCGCTCATGGCCGCTGTGTCTCGGCGATGGTCGAGAGGATCGCGTCGGCGGCCTCCCGCGGGGCCTTGGTGGGGATCCAGTGGCTGACCCCGGCGAGCTCGACGAACTCATAGGGGCCGGTGACGGAGTGCTCGTTGCCCTCCAGCGCGGAGCGGCCGATGGCGACGTCGCCATCGCTCCAGAGCATCGTCGTCGGGACCGAGACCCGGCCGACCCGCGGAGCCAGCGGGAGGGCGCGGTACCAGCCGAGGGCGCCGGGGAGCGCGCCGTGGTCAACGATCTCCTCACGGAACCGAACGACGTCCTCGTCGTCCCAGCCGCTCCCCCGCATCATCCGCTCCATCCGGCCGTTGCGGCCGGAGATCAGCTCGGGGAGGAACGGGATGTTGAAGAAGGCCATGTAGGCCGACTTGCGCAGCTGCGGACCCTTCATCGACCGCGCGAACGGGACCGGGTGCGGCACCGACATCGCGGTCCAGCTGCGGACCAGGTCGGGCCGCTTGGCCGCCACTCCCCAGCCGACCGCGCTCCCCCAGTCGTGTCCGGCCAGGTGCACCGGGCGACCGATCTCGTCGATGAGCGCGACCACGTCCTCGACCAAGTCGCCGGCCCGGTAGCCGAGGCGCGTACGCGGCCTGGCGCCGGGCGAGTAACCGCGCTGGTCCGGGGAGATGGTCCGGAAGCCGGCATCGTGCAGGATCGGCGACACCTCTCGCCAGCAGGTAGCCCGCTCCGGGAAGCCGTGCAGGAGCACGACCGGGTCGCCGTCGGCGGGGCCGGAGTCGATCACATCGAAGGTGAGTCCTTCACGTACATAGCTCGAGATCGTCACGCGTCCATCCTGTCAGGGTGCTCCCCTCTCGGGCGGGGGTCGCGGTGTGCGTCAGCCGGGCCAGCCACCATCATGTGCGATAGCGCAGCGTTGTAACGCGGCAGTGACGCGGGCATGAGAAAAGGCGCCGGCTCGGTCCTCCGAGCCGGCGCCTTCGTGAATGTCGCGGTCTATCCCTCCGAGATCGCGTCCAGACGCTTGACGGTGGCCTCGAACTCGGCGATGAGGTCGGCCATGACCTCGGCGACGGGACGCACCTCGTTCATCCGGCCGACGATCTGCCCGACCGGCATCGCGACGACGTCAGGGTCCCCGGCGGCGTTGATGCGGTTGTGGGCGTCGGAGACGAGCAGGTTCTGCAGCGGCATCGGCAGCGGTGCCGGTGAGCCTTCGGCCTCCCAGGCGTCGGTCCACTTCGACTTCAGCAGCCGGGCCGGCTTGCCGGTGTAGATCCGCATCCGGCGGGTGTCGGCGGAGGTGGCGCGGGTGAAGGCGCTCTCCCAGCCGGCGTGGGTGTTGAGGTTGCGATACTCCGACGTCCCGAGCCAGATGGAGCCGGTCCAGACGCCCTGTGCGCCCAGCGCCAGGGACGCGGCGATCTGCCGCCCCGAGCCGATCCCACCGGCACCCAGCACCGGTACGTCGGGGCCCACGGCGTCGACGATGTCGGGCTGCAGCACCATCGAGGCGATCTCGCCGGTGTGCCCGCCGGCCTCGTAGCCCTGGGCGACGATGATGTCGACGCCGTTGGCGACGTGCGACACCGCGTGCTTCGGAGCGCCGGCGAGCGCGGCGACCTTGATCCCGCGCTCGTGCGCCTTCTCGATCACGTCGTTGGGCGGGGTGCCGAGCGCGTTGGCGATCAGCACCGGCCGGTGCTGCAGCGCGACGTCGACGTGCGAGCGGGCGGTCGAGTGCAGCCAGCCGAGCACTCCCTCGCGCCCCTCCCCCTCCGGCAGTGGGGGCACCCCCATCGACAGCAGGGCCTTGTCGACCCATTCGGTGTGCTCCGCGGGGATGTAGGCGGACAGGTCGGTCGAGGTGCCTTCGGTCGGCACCTTCATCGGCATGACGATGTCGACGCCGTAGGGCTTGCCGTCGGTGTTCTCGTCCATCCACGTCAGGGTGCGGTCGAGCTCGTCGGCGTCGTTGAAGCGTACGCAGCCCAGGACGCCCAGGCCGCCGGCCTTGGAGACCTCCGCGGCCACGTGCTCCGAGGGGGTGAAGGCGAAGATCGGGTAGTCGATCCCGAATGCCTCGCACAGTGCCGTACGGATCATGCCTCTGCTCCTTCCACGCTCGCCTGGGCGGTGTCCTGAGCTTGTCGAAGGGTGGCGAGGGCGATCTCCTTGGCCTTGGGGTACTGGGCCTTGCCGGTGGCGTTGCGGGGCACCTCGTCGACGTTGGTCAGCGCGCGCGGAAGCTTGTAGCCGGACAGGTGAGCCCGCAGGAACGTACGCAGGTCCTCGAGCTCGAGGGTCACGCCCGGCCGCGTCTGGACGACCGCGGCGACGGCCTGGCCGTAGCGCTCGTCAGGGATCCCCACGACGAGCGTGTCGTAGACGTCGGGGTGCGCCTTGATGGCGGCCTCGACCTCTTCGGGGTAGACCTTCTCGCCGCCGGTGTTGATGCAGTTGGATCCTCGCCCGAGGAGGGTGAGCCGGTTGTCGGTCTCGATCCGCGCGTAGTCGCCCGGGATCGCGTAACGCTCGCCGTCGATCTCGACGAAGGTCTTCGCCGACTTCTCGGGGTCCTTGTAGTAGCCGACCGGAACGTGGCCCTTGCGGGCGGTGCGGCCGATCTTGCCGACGTCCGTGGCCAGATCGAGAGGGTGGCCGTCGTCGCCGATCACGGCGGTGTGCGCCCCCGCGGTGACCACCGGCCCGTCGGTCGAGAGCGCGGAGGCGTCCTGAAGGCCGGTGCCCTGGAAGCCGGTCTCGGTCGAGCCGATCGAGTCGGTGAAGACGGCGTTCGGGAAGTGCCTCATCCAGCGTTCCTTGACCGACTTGGAGAAGATCGCGGCGCTGGAGGCGATGGCGAACAGGGACTGGCCGTCGAAGCTCCCTCCGTCGCCGGGACCCGCCTCGTAGGCGTCGATGAGCGGCACCGCCATCGCGTCGCCGGTCATGAACATCATCTGGACCTGCTCGCGATCGACGATCTCCCAGGTGCGTACCGGGTCGAACTTGGGCTCCAGGATCGTGACCTGGCCGGCAAAGAGGTGCATCAGCAGCGAGGCCTGCGCGCCGCCGTGCATCAGCGGGCTCAGCGGCAGGGTGGTGAGACCGTCGCCGGCGGCCTGCTTGGACTGGTCGTACTCCTCCAACGGGACGCCCGTCATGAAGTCGATGCCACCACCGAGCACACGCCAGAAGTCCTCGTGGCGCCACATCACACCCTTGGGGAAACCGGTGGTGCCGCCGGTGTAGATGACGTGGATGTCGTCCGGGCTGCGCTCGCCGAAGTCCCGGGCGTCGGACTGCCCGGCCAGGGCCTCCTCGAGCGTGACACCGCCGAACGGGCTCAGGTCTGAGTCGTCGTGGGGTTCGAGCGGGTCGGGGACGGCGACGAACGTCTTCAGCCCCGCCACCTTGGGGGCGACCTCGGCGACCAGCGGCGCGTAGACACGGTCGTGGACCAGCGCCTTGAGGTCGGCGTTCTCGAAGAGGTACTCCAGCTCGCCTGCGACGTAGCGGAAGTTCACGTTGATCGCCACAGCACGGATCTTGAGGATCGCGAGGAGGGCGACGACGTGCTCGACCGAGTTCTTGGAGTAGAGCCCGACGTGATCGCCCTTCCCGATCCCCTGGCCGGCCAGGTAGTGGGCCAGCTTGTTGGACTCACGCTCGAGCTCTGCGTAGGTCACTTTGCGGTCGCCGACTTGGACCGACACCTTCTCGGGCGCGGCGTCGACGGCGTGTTCGAAGAGGTCAGCAAGGTTCAGCGCCATGGAGCGAGACTAGAACACGTTTCAGTTTTCCGCTAGGGTCTGGTGTTATGCCGATCACAGAATCTTCCGCCGGTTCCTCGGCCGAGGCCGCACCTCACGCGATCGTCGAGCAGGACGGCCACAAGCTCATCGTCACGATGAACCGTCCCGAGCGCCGCAACGCGCTCTCCTCCGAGATGTTGCGGATCATGGAGGACGCCTGGGACCGGGTGAACTCCGACCCGGAGATCCGGGTCTGCATCCTGACGGGCGCCGGCGGCTACTTCTGTGCCGGCATGGACCTGAAGGCGGCCGACGAGAAGCCGCCCTCGGAGTCCTTCGACGAGGGCTTCGACCCGACCGTGCTCAAGGGGCTCCTGAAGGGCTTCCGGCTCACCAAGCCGTTGATCGCCGCTGTCGAGGGCCCCGCCATCGCCGGCGGCACCGAGATCCTGCAGGGCACCGACATCCGGGTGGCCGGCGAGTCGGCCAAGTTCGGTGTGGCCGAGGCTCGCTGGTCGCTCTACCCGATGGGCGGCTCCGCGGTCCGGCTCCCCCGCCAGATCCCCTACACCGTCGCCGCCGAGCTGCTCCTGACCGGACGTACGCTGCTCGCCCCCGAGGCCAAGGAGTTGGGCCTCATCGGGCACGTCGTCCCCGACGGCACCGCACTCGAGAAGGCCCACGAGCTCGCCGACATGATCGCCGCCAACGGACCGCTCGCGGTGCAGGCGATCCTGCGTACGATGCGCGACTCCGAGGGCAAGCACGAAGAGGAGTGCTGGGCGGACGACGCCAAGGTCGGCGCCGCGGTCTTCGCCTCCGCGGATGCCAAGGAGGGCCCCAAGGCCTTCCTGGAGAAGCGCAAGCCGGAGTTCAAGGGCCGCTGAGACCCGGCAGCATCCGCGGCAGCAGCGCGCGGCACAGGACCAGGAACAGGTGGGCGCCCGTCGTAGCGGGGGCCGCCAGGGTCAGGGCGTCGGATCGGCCGGGCTCCGGACGTCTACCGGGAGCACCTCGCCGCCGGGAGGCGGCTCTTCCCCGACGACGGCGTCGGGCCCGTCGAGCTCGAGCCGACCCGACGCCTCGCGGGCCGCGGGGTGACCCACCTTCGGTATGTGGCGCGCTACACCGACAAGCAGGAACCTCCCCAAATGCAGGGGTGTTGAGGGCGTGACCCAGCACCGGGTGACGCGGCGCTTAGCGTCGAGCCGAGAGGCGGGAGTCACCCGCCAACCACCCGAGGAGCAGACCATGGCTCTCTTCATGGACGTTCACACCATCAAGGGCGGCGTCAGCATCGATGACGTCACCAAGGCACACCAGGCCGACCTCGCCACCCAGGAAGGTCGCGGGGTCGCGTACCTGCGCTACTGGGTCGACGAGGCCGGCGGAAAGATCTTCTGTTTGGTCGAGGCGCCGGACGCCGAGGCCGCCAACGGAGTGCACCGTGACGCGCACGGCCTGGTCGCAGACGAGGTCCACCCGGTGAGGGAGGGATCCTGATCTAGGCGAACCGGGCGCGGAGCGCCTTCTTGTCGGGCTTTCCGAGGGCGGTCATCGGGATGGCGTCGACCTCGATGACCGACTTGGGCACGTGCACCGAGCCCTTCTTCTCCTTGACCAGGGCCTGGATCTCGGCGACGATCTCGTCGGAGAGGGCAGCCCCGGGGCGTGGGACCACCACCGCTGTGACGGCTTCGCCGAACTTCTCGTGCGGGGTGCCGATCACGGCGACCTGGGCGACGGCGGGGTGGGTCGCGACGACGTCCTCGACCTCGCGAGGGAAGACGTTGAAGCCGCCGGTGACGATCATGTCCTTGGTGCGGTCGACGATGTACCAGAAGCCGTCCTCGTCCTCCCGGGCCACGTCGCCGGTGTGCATCCAGCCGTCGCGGAACGTCTCTGCGGTGACCTCTGGCAGCTGCCAGTAGCCACCGGAGAGCAGCGGGCCGGCGACACAGATCTCGCCGGGCTCGCCGGGAGCGACGGGCTCTCCGTCGGCGTCGAGCAGAGCCGTCCGAACCAGTGCGGAGGGGCGACCGCAGGAGGTGAGACGGCCGGTGAGCGGCTTGCCGTCGGCGTCGACGTGGTCGCCCTTGGCGAAGTAGGTGATCGCCATCGGCGCCTCGGACTGGCCGTAGTACTGCGCGAAGATCGGTCCGAACCGCTCGATCGCCTCGGCCAGGCGCACCGGGTTGATCGCGGAGGCGCCGTAGTAGACGGTCTCGAGCGAGGAGAGGTCGCGGGTGCGGGAGTCGGAGTGGTCCAGGAGGGCGTAGAGCATCGTCGGGACCACCATGAGCGACGAGATCCGCTCCCGCTCGATCGTCTCCAGCACCTCGGCCGGATCGAACTTCGGGAGCACGAACAGCGTGCCGCCCTTGATCACGACCGGGACGAAGAAGGCTGCGCCGGCGTGGGAGAGCGGCGTGCACATCAGGAAGCGGGGAGCCTCGGGCCACTCCCACTCCGAGAGCTGCACCTGGGTCATCGTGGCGAAGGACCCGGACAGCCCGATCACACCCTTCGGCCTCCCGGTCGTGCCGCCGGTGTAGGTGATCGAGGTGACGTGGTCCGGCGGCAGCAGCCTGGCCCGGAGGGGCTCGACCGGGTAGGTCGCCGCCGCGGCGACCAGGTCGACGCCGACGTCGGCCAGCTGCGGAGGCACGGGACCGATGGTGAGCACCTGCTTGAGATCCGGGCAGAGCTCGAGCAGCTCGACCGCTCGATCGGCGAAGTAGGGGTCGATGACCAGCCCGGTGATCCCGGCGTCGTTGATGACGTACGCCTGGTCCTCCGCGCTCCCCAGCGGGTGCAGCGCCGTGCGCTGGAATCCCTGGGTCTGGCCGGCGCCGAGGATGAAGAGCACCTCGGGGCGGTTGAGCGCGAGCAGCGCGGTCGCCGTGCCGGTGCCGGCACCGAGCGCCTCGAACGCCTGGACGTACTGGCTGATCCGCGCCGCGACCTCTCCCCCGGTCAGGCTCACCTCACCGAGATGAATGATCGGACGGCTCTTGTGGCGCTCCAGCGCCGAGACCATCAGATGACCGTTGTGGGGACCGATGCGGCTGGTATCCATGGCGGCACCTTACCGCGAAACTAGAACGTGTTCTAGAGGTTAGGAGGCCCGGATCGCTGCTTCCGATCAGGCGTCGCCGACGTGGTCCCGGTCCGCGGCAGCCATCGCCTCGCGTGCCCACCGCGGCAGGATGAAGATCCCCTCGGCCTCGACGCACAGCACCGGCTCCGAGCCGTCGGCCGGCCGGGTCAGCAGCCGGCCGCGTACGACCGACTTCACACCTTCGCTCGACTCGATCCTGGCCTCGCCCCGCAGCGGACCCGGTGTCGAGGTGGCAGTGGGTCCCCGGATAGATGGTCGACATGCACAGGTTGCAGTGGGTGCACCCCGACACGGTCGCGGGGTCGGCCCGCAGCCGGTTGACCAGGTCCGGCTCGCGGAGCAGCGCGCGGGCCATCGCGACGTAGTCGAAACCCTCGTCCATGGCGGTGCGCATCCCGGACAGGTCGGTGACCCCACCGAGGAGCACCAACGGCATCGTGAGCGCGCGGCGGAACTCGCGGGCGCTGTCGAGGAAGTAGAGCGGCTTGTAGGGGTACTCCTTGAAGAACCCCTTCCCCACCATCCTCATGCCCATCCGGATCACCGGGTGCAGCGGCATGTTCGCCGCCATCTCGCGGTAGGGCGCCTCGCCCCGGAAGAGATACATCGGGTTCATGAACGAGGAGCCGCCGGTGAGCTCGAGCGCGTCGAGGTGACCGTCGGACTCCAGGAGACGAGCGAGCTCGACCGACTCGGGCAGATCGAACCCGCCTCGATAGCCATCACGCATGTTCATCTTGGCGAGCACCGCGACCCGGCCGCCACCGACCTCGGCGACCGCCTCCCGGACGGCGGCCAGGATGCGGCGCGGGAAGGAGGCGCGGTTGACCAACGAACCGCCGAACTCGTCGGTGCGCGGGTTCAGCCGTGGGCTCAGGAAGGAGCTCGGCAGGTAGTTGTGGCCGAGGTGCACCTCGATCGCGTCGAACCCGGTCTCGACCGCCATCCGGGCAGCGTCAGCGTGCTGCTCGACGACCCGCGCCAGGTCCTCCGCTGTGGCGGCTCGGTTGAACGCCATCCCGAGCGCGTTGAACGACCGCGCCGGCGCCAGCGACGGCGCGCCGTTGGACTTGGCGTTGGCCACCGGTCCGGCGTGGCCGATCTGGGCCGAGACCTTGGCGCCGGTCTTGTGGATCTCGTCGGTCAGCCGTCGCAGTCCGGCCAGCGCCTCCGGTCGCCAGAAGATGCAGTCGGCATGCGTACGCCCCTCCGGGGCCACCGCGAGATAGGCGACCGTGGTCATCCCGACACCGCCCTCGGCGACGGCCAGGTGGTAGTCGATGAGCCGGTCCGAGACCAGCGCCCCGGGCGAGGCGCCCTCGAAGGTCGCCGCCTTGATCACCCGGTTGCGCAGCGTCACCGGTCCCAAGGTCGCGGGCGCGAGCGGATCGGTCGTGGCGCCGGCCGTGGATTCAGTCACGGGCGCACCTTCCTGAACTCGCGCATCCTGCGCAGATAGCCCCGCAGTCGCCGGGCGGGCACCGGCCGCGGCCAGTCGTCGGCCCGGAACCACGCGTCGGTGCCACCGTCGACCACGACGACGCTGCCGACCATGAAGTCCGCGGCCGGGCCGAGCATGTGGATCACCCAGTCGGCGAGCAGCCCCGGGTCGCCGTAGCCGCCGGCGGGGACCGGGAACGACCTGATCGCCTTCGCCTCCTCCGGGGTCGAGAGCTGCCTCTCCAGGAGCGGCGTCAGCACCGCTCCGGGCGCGATCGCGTTGAGCCGGATCCCGGCGCCCACCCATTCCGGCTCGACCGCACGCCGCCGCACCCAGCGGGTCACGGCGACCTTCGAGCCGCCGTAGGCCATCGCCGGCGCGGTCTTCCCGAAGATCCGGTACGCCTTCAGCGCCCGCTCCGCGTCGCCCGCGAGCAGCGCCGCCACCCCCCGGCTCGGGATCAGCGGCATCGTCGTGCTCGAGTTGCTGCCGAAGACGACGACCTTCGCGTGCCCGGTGGCGGCCAGCGCCTCGCGCCACCCCTGGAGGAGCTCGACGACGCCGAAGTAGTTGACCTGCGTGATCAGGGAGGGTCGCTCGCGTCCCGGCGCCGGGCCGAGGCCGGCCGCCAGGACCGCCCCGTCGAGCCGGCCGCCGCAGGCGGCGAGCCCCTTCTCGACGGCAGCTCGGCGGCCCTCCGGCGTCGACAAGTCCGCGACGACGCGATGTCCTGAGCTTGTCGAAGGGTCGGCTTCGGCGATGTCGACGGCGATGACGCGATTCCCGGCGGCGACCAGCCGTTCGACCACCGCCGCTCCCATCCCCGAGGCGGAGCCGGTCACGGCGTACGTCTTCCCCACCGGGACTGCTGTCACCCGAGCACCTCGGCGATGCGGTGGACCTCGGCGGCCGAGCCGAGGCTCAGCAGCAGCGTGGTCACACCGGTCTCCTCCCACTGCGCCGCCTTCTCGCGTACCTCGCCCTCGGTGCCGATGATGTGCAGGTCGTCGACGAGCTCGTCGGGGATGAGCGCGGTGGCCTTCGCCTTCTCGCCGGTCAGGTAGAGGGCCTGGACCTTGCCGGCGAGGTCGGCGTAGCCCATCCGCTCGAAGACCTGGTTGTGGAAGTTCTGCTCCTTGGCGCCCATGCCGCCCATGTAGAGGGTCACGAACGGCTTCATCGCGTCGAGCGCGGCCTGCTTCTCCTCCGCGTCGGCGACGACCTGGAGATGGCAGGTCGCGGCGATCTCGAAGTCGTCCTCCGTACGCCGCGCGCCGGGGCGCGCGAAGCCCTCGGCGAGCCAGTCGGCGTACATCGGGGCAGACCTGGGCGTGTAGAAGATCGGGATCCAGCCGTCGGCGATCTCGGCGGTCTGGGCGACGTTCTTCGGGCCCTCCGCGCCGAGCCAGATCGGGATGTCGGAGCGCAGCGGGTGCACGATCGACTTGAGCGGCTTGCCGAGCCCGACCGAGCCCTCGCCCACGAAGGGCAGCGGGTAGTGCGGTCCGTCGTTGGTGACCGGCGCTTCGCGGGCGAGCACCTGGCGGATGATCGAGACGACCTCGCGGGTGCGGGCCAGCGGCTTGCCGAACGGCTGGCCGTACCACCCCTCGACCACCTGCGGGCCGCTCACCCCGAGCCCGAGGACGAACCGGCCACCGGAGAGATGATCGATGGTCAGCGCGTGCATCGCGATCGAGGTCGGGGTGCGTCCCGACATCTGCACGATCGAGGTGCCGAGGCGGACCCGGGAGGTCTCCCGGCCCCACCAGGCCAGCGGCGTGAGCGCGTCGCTCCCCCAGGCCTCCGCGGTGAAGATCGCGTCGAACCCGGCCTCCTCGGCGGCGGCGACCAGCTCGCCCACCCCGGTCGGTGGCTGTGCGCCCCAATAGCCCAGCTGTAGCCCCAGCTTCACTCTCATCGACTCCTTAGACACGTAAAGGTTGTGGGCAATACTAGAACGTGTTTCACTTTCTGTCATGAGTCGCACCTTGCAGGCGCCCGTGACGGTCGCCTTTGACTACACCAGATCCACCGGCCCGGTGCTAGGGCGCTTCTTCACCGGCCTGAGGGACGCCACCGTCGTCGGCGGCCGCCTCAGCGACGGTCGGGTCGCGGTCCCGCCACCCGAGTACGACCCGATCAGCCACCAGGCCGTCACCGAGTTCGTCGAGCTCCCAGACACCGGCACGGTCACCTCCTGGACATGGGTCAGCGAGCCCGTAGCCGGGCAACCGTTCGACAGGCCGTTCGCGTACGCCCTGATCACCATCGACGGCGCCGACGTCCCCTGGCTGCACGCCGTCGACGTCGCCTCCCCCGAGGAGATCGAGACCGGGATGAAGGTCCGCGTGAAGTGGGCCGAGGAGCGGACCGGGGCGGTCACAGACCTCACGTTCGTACCCGACTCTGTTGGTCTCGGCACGCCTCCGCCTAGCGGCTCCGGCGGCTCGACCAGCGCCGAAACGCTGGTCGGGGCCACTTCGTTCAGACCCGCGAGCGCAGCGAGCGGTGTCGAGACCAACACAGTCGACGACGTGACCGGGATCGTGACACCGGTCAGCCTCGACTACAACTACGCGGCCTCCCCGGAGGAGTCCTCGTTCTTCCGCGGCCTGGCCGAGGGCCGGATCCTGGGCCAGCGCTGCCCGAGGTGCCAGAAGGTCTACGTCCCGCCGCGCGGTGCCTGCCCGACCGACGGCGTGCCGACCGCGGAGGAGATCGAGCTCTCCCACGTCGGCACGGTGACCACCTTCTGCGTCGTCAACGTCCCTTTCCTCGGGCAGAAGATCAAGCCGCCGTACGTCTCCGCGTACGTCCTCCTCGACGGCGCCGACATCGCGCTGCAGCACCTGATCCTGGACATCCCGGCCGATGAGGTCCGGATGGGGATGCGGGTCAAGGCCGTCTGGAAGCCGCGCGAGGAGTGGGTCACCAGCATCGAGAACATCAGCCACTTCGCGCCGACCGATGAGCCGGACGCGGACTTCGACAGCTACAAGCACCACCTGTGAGGAGCGCTCAGTGAGAGACGTTGCCGTCGTCGGGTTCGCCCAGCGACAGATGAAGGATTTCGACGGGTCGCCGAGCATGGCCGAGCTGCTCGTGCCGATCCTGGCCGAGTGCTATGAGCAGACGGGATGGACGAAGAAGGACATCGGGTTCTGGTGCTCCGGCTCCTCGGACTACCTGGCCGGTCGCTCGTTCTCGTTCGTGAGCGCGATCGACGCGATCGGGGTGCTGCCACCGGTCAACGAGTCGCACGTCGAGATGGACGCCGCCTGGGCGCTCTACGAGGCCTGGATCAAGATCCAGACCGGCGAGGTCGACACCGCACTGGTCTTCGGCTTCGGCAAGGCGTCGGCCGGTGTGCTGCGCCGGACGCTGTCGATGCAGCTCGACCCCTACACGATGACACCGCTGTGGCCCGACACCGTGTCCCTGGCCGCGCTCCAGGCTCGCCTCGGGCTCGACGCCGGACTCTGGGACGAGGCCGCGCTGGCAGAGGTCGTCAACCGGTCACTGACGGACGCGGAGAAGAACGAGTACGCCGTCCGGGCCGGAGGCTCCTCGGTGAACGAGCTGCTCGCCCGGCCGATGTTCGCCGACCCGCTGCGCAAGCACGACTGCGCGCCGGTGACCGACGGCGCTGCCGCGATCGTGCTCGCCGCCGGTGACCGCGCTCGTGACGTCCGTGAGCGTCCGGCGTGGATCAGCGGGATCGCGCACAGCTCCGACGGCCTCCACCTCGGCACCCGCGACCTGACCGTCTCCGGATCGGCCGAGCGGGCCGCCGCGGCCGCGGGCGGGACCGCCGGTGTCCAGGTCGCCGAGCTGCACGCGCCGTTCAGCCACCAGGAGCTCGTCCTGCGCTCCGCGCTCGGGCTGGATGGCGACGTACAGGTCAGTCCTTCGGGTGGAGCGCTCGCCGCCAACCCGATGTTCAGCGCCGGGACGATCCGGATCGGGGAGGCCGCCAAGCGGATCTGGGACGGCAGCGCCGACAAGGTGCTCGGTCATGCGACCAGCGGGCCGGCACTGCAGCAGAACCTGGTATGCGTGATGGAAGCAGAAGAGAACGGGAGAGCCAAGTGAGCAAGATTCCCGCGGCCGTGATCGGGATCGGCCAGACCCACCACCGCGCCAAGCGCGAGGACGTCTCGATGGCCGGGCTGTGCCGGGAGGCGATGGACCGCGCACTCGAGGACGCCGGACTGTCCCTCGACGAGGTCGACGCCATCGTCATCGGCAAGGCGCCGGACCTGTTCGAGGGCGTGATGATGCCCGAGCTCTATCTCGCCGAGGCGCTGGGCGCGGCCGGCAAGCCGCTGCTCCGGGTGCACACCGCCGGCTCGGTGGGCGGCTCGACCGCCATCGTCGCCTCCTCGCTGGTGCAAGCGGGCGTCCACAAGAAGGTGCTCACCGTGGCCTTCGAGAAGCAGTCGGAGTCCAACGCGATGTGGGCGCTCTCGGTGCCGATCCCGTTCGTGATGCCCGTGCACGCCGGCGCGGGCGGCTACTTCGCTCCGCACGTACGCTCCTACATCCGCCGCGCCGACGCTCCCTCGCACATCGGCGCGATCGTCGCGGCCAAGGACCGCAACAACGCACTGAAGAACCCCTACGCACACCTCCACAACGAGGGCACCACCGTCGAGTCGGTGCTGGCCTCACAGATGCTCTGGGACCCGATCCACTACGACGAGACCTGCCCCTCCTCCGACGGCGCCTGCGCGATGGTGATCGCCGCCGAGGACGTCGCCAAGACGTACGACGCGCCGGCCTGGATCCACGGCACCGTGATGCGCTCGGAGCCCACCTCGGCGGCCGAGCGCGACCAGGTCAACCCGCAGGCCGGCCGTGACGCCGCAGCGGCGCTGTGGAAGGCGACCGGCATCACCGACCCGGCGCGCGAGATCGACTGCGCCGAGATCTACGTGCCGTTCGCCTGGTTCGAGCCGATGTGGCTCGAGAACCTCGGCTTCGCCGCGGAAGGATCGGGCTGGAAGCTCACCGAGGCCGGCGAGACCGCGATCGGCGGGAGCCTGCCGGTCAACATGAGCGGCGGCGTCCTCTCCTCCAACCCCATCGGCGCCTCCGGGATGCTCCGCTTCGCCGAGGCCGCCCTGCAGGTCAGGGGTCGAGCCAGAGAGCACCAGGTCGACGGTGCCCGCCGTGCCCTCGGCCACGCCTACGGCGGCGGTTCGCAGTTCTTCTCGATGTGGGTCGTGGGGTCTCAGCCGCCTTCCAACTGACCAGGAGTTCGACATAGTCCGGGGAGTATCCGTCGGTTACTCGCGAGTATTCCGACGGAAACTCCCCGGACTATCTCGCCGTCCCCCGCCACAACATCCACTAGCGTGCAGTGCCATGAGCTACGCCGGACTCAGCAAGCTGCTCGTCGTCCCGGACGGGTTCGAGGCGCCGCGGGTGCTCACCCACGGCGACCTGCGCGCGACGCCGCTGTCGCGTGCGTGCCTGGCCGACGACGTACGCGCCATCAACGCCGACCGCGACCTGATCAACTCGACGCGGGGCGGGGGCTGGCCGGAGGGGTCGACCTCGGAGGAGGACGACTACATCGACCTGGTCTGGCACGAGGGGGAGTGGAAGGAGAACAAGTCGTTCTCCTACGTCCTGGAGACGCCCGATCTCGGCTACGTCGGGTGCACCTATCTCTACCCCCTGGGCGTGCGGCAGGAGCTGAGCGAGGAGCTGGCTGCGTACGACGTCGACGTCAGCTGGTGGGTGACCACCGAGGCCTACGAGCAGGGGCTCTACGAGGTGGTCTACGAAGCGCTGAGGAAGTGGGTGCCGGCGGAGTATCCCTTCCGCCGGCCCCACTTCTCCAACGTGGAGATACCTGATCAGGAGTAGGTGACCGGCATCTCCTTGATGCCGTTGATCCACGCGTGCCGCAGCCGGCGCGGCGTACCGTTCGGCCTGAGGTCGGGCATCCGGTCGGCGATCGCGTCGAACATGATCCGCACCTCCATCCGGGCGAGGTTGGCGCCGATGCAGTAGTGGGCGCCGTGTCCGCCGAAGGCGAGGTGCGGGTTGTGCTCGCGGGTGATGTCGAAGGTGTCCGGGTCGTCGAAGACGTCCGCGTCATGGTTGCCCGAGGCGTAGAAGATGCCGACGCGCTGGCCCTTCTTGACCAGCTGGCCGCCGACCTCGACGTCGTTGAGCGCCGTACGCTGGAAGACCGTGACCGGGGTCGCCCACCGGATCACCTCGTCGACCATGGTGTCGGGGCGCTCCTTCCTCCACAGCTCCCACTGGTCGGGGTGGTCGAAGAAGGCCTGCATACCGTGGGAGATCGCGTTGCGGGTGGTCTCGTTGCCGGCGACCGCTAGCAGGATGACGAAGAAGCCGAACTCGTCGTCGCCCAGCGCGCCACCTTCCAGCTCGGCGTTGACCAGCTTGGAGATGATGTCGTCCTTGGGGTCCGCCTTGCGCTCGGCAGCCAGCTGCATCGCGTAGGTCAGGATCTCGATCGAGGCGGCCTCGGGGTCCGCGTCGTAGTCCGGGTCGTCGTAGGCGAGCATCTGGTTGGACCAGTCGAAGAGCTTGCGCCGGTCCTCCTGCGGGACGCCGAGCAGCTCGGCGATCGCCTGGAGCGGGAGCTCGGCGGCGACCTCTGCGACGAAGTCACCCTCGCCCTTGGCCAGGGCGTCGTCGACGATGGTGCCGGCCCGCTCGACCAGGCGATCCTTGAGGGCGTTGATCGCACGCGGGGTGAAGCCGCGGCTGATGATCTGGCGCAGCTTGGTGTGGTCGGGCGCGTCGTGATGGATCAGCATCGCGCGCTGGAGCTCAACCTGCTCACGGGTCATGTCGGGCGCGAACCGGATGATCACGCCGTTCTCGTTCGTGCCGAAGTTCTCGTTGTCCTTGGAGACCGCGAGGATGTCCTCGTGCTTGCTCACCGCCCAGAAACCGGTGTCGAGGAAGCCCGCCCGAGCCTCCGGCGTCTGCTCGACCCACCACACCGGAGCGGTCTTGCGAAGCTCGAGAAACTCCTGGAGGGGGACGCGCTCCTCGTTGAGCACGGGATCAGTCGGATCGAAATCCACGGGGAGAGCGGTCACGGGTGTGCTCCTTCGAGGTCATTTCTGTAACACGTTCTAGTTTATCGTCACACAGTGCTCGCCATCACACAAGGCTCAGCGCGCAAGGGTTGCGCCAAACGAGAACACGTTCTAATTTGGGACCATCGAGTGTAACCCGTGTCACGTCACCAGGCGTGACGGTGCGCATCCGCGCACCAGCGACTTGTCGACACCCCTGAAGAGCGAGGTTCCATGGGCACGCCCGTCATCGTCGAAGCCGTCCGCACCCCCATCGGCAAGCGCAAGGGCTGGCTCGCCGGGGTTCATCCGGGCGAGCTGCTCGGTGCTGCCCAGGTCGAGGTGCTCAAGCGCGCCGGAGTCGACCCTGACCTGGTGGATCAGGTCATCGGCGGCTGCGTCTCCCAGGTCGGGGAGCAGTCCAACAACATGGTCCGCCGCGCCTGGCTCCACGCCGGGCTGCCGATCCACACCGGGTCCACGGTCATCGACGCACAGTGCTCCTCGGCCCAGCAGGCCACCCATCTGATCAACGCGATGATCGCCTCCGACCAGATCAAGGTCGGAGTCGCCTGCGGCATCGAGTCGATGTCACGGATCCCGCTGGGCGCCAACGTCCCCAAGGGCGCGGGCGACCCGCGTCCCGCAGACTGGAACATCGATCTACCCAACCAGTTCGAGGGCGCCGACCGGATCGTCGAGAGCCGCGGGTTCTCCCGCAACGAGGTCGACGAGTTCGGCCTGTGGTCCCAGGTCAAGGCGCGCCAAGCCCGCGACGCCGGCCACTTCCAGAGCCAGATCTTCGCCGTCGAGGCCCCCATGCTCGACGACGAGGGCAAGCCCACCGGAGAGGTGCGCACCGTCACCGAGGACCAGGGCATCCGGGACACCTCCCTGGAGAAGCTGGCCGGGCTGAGCCCGGTGCTCGACGGCGGCACCCACACCGCCGGCACCTCCTCGCAGATCTCCGACGGCGCCTCGGCGCTGCTGCTGATGGACTCAACGGTCGCGGCATCCCTCGGCCTGAAGGCCCGGGCCCGGATCGTCACCTCCAACCTGGTCGGCTCCGACCCCTACTACCACCTCGACGGCCCGGTCCAGGCGACCGAGAAGGCGCTGAAGGACACCGGGATGACGATCGGCGACATCGACATCGCCGAGGTCAACGAGGCCTTCGCCGGCGTGGTCATGTCGTGGGCGCAGGTGCACCAGGTGCCCGAGGAGAAGATCAACGTCAACGGTGGCGCGATCGCGCTCGGCCACCCGGTCGGCTCGACCGGCACCCGCCTGCTCACCGCCGCGCTCCACGAGCTCGAGCGCCGTGATGCCAGCACCGCCCTGGTCTCGATGTGCGCCGGCGGCGCACAGGCGACGGCCACGATCATCGAGAGGATCTGACTGTCATGGGGTGCGTGGTCTCGACAAGCTCGACCACCGGCAGGAGGAGGGTCTGAGATGGCACGCGAGAAGGTCACCGAAGCCGAGTACGTCGTCGTCGGCGCCGGCTCCGCAGGCTGTGCGGTCGCCGGGCGTCTGGCCGCGGCCGGCAAGTCGGTCATCCTCCTCGAGGCCGGGAAGGTGGACAAGCGCAACTACCTGGTCACCAAGCCGGGCATGATCGGCCCGCTGCACGCCGAGCCACGGCTGAAGAAGCTCGTCGACTGGGGCTACCACACGGTCCCCCAGAAGCACGCCCGCAACCGCGAGCTCCCCCAGCCGCGCGGCAAGGTGCTCGGCGGCTCCTCCTCGATCAACGGCCTGCTGTGGGTCCGGGGCAACCGGGCCAACTACGACGCCTGGGCGGCCGAGGGCAACACCGGCTGGGACGCGGACTCGGTCAACGAGGCGTACCGAAGGATCGAGGACTACGAGGGCGGCGGCTCCGACTACCGCGGCACGGGCGGACCGATCAAGGTCATGAAGCACCCGCGGCCGACCGAGGCGTCGCTCTCCTTCCAGCGCGCCGCTGCCGAGACCCTCGACGTGAAGGTGCTCGACGACTACAACGCCGCCGAGCAGGAGGGCGTCTCGACGTTCCAGCAGAGCGCCATCGACGGGCTGCGCTACTCCGCCTCGCGTGGCTACCTCCACGACCAGGAGCTGACCGGCCTGACCACGCTCACCCGCGTGCACGTCTCCAAGATAGTGATCGAGAACGGGCGGGCCGCCGGTGTCGAGATCCAGACCAGGCAGGGTCCGCAGACGATCTCGGCCACCAAGGAGGTCATCGTCTCCGCAGGCGCCTTCGGCTCGCCCCAGCTGCTGATGCTCTCCGGGATCGGGCCTGCCGCCCACCTGGCCGAGCACGGGATCACCGCCGTCCACGAGCTGCCGGTCGGCGACAACCTGCACGACCACATGTTCGTGCCGACGACCTGGGAGATGCCGACCGCGCTGCACCGCGGCACCGCGGCCTACTTCGGCAAGGCGGTCTTCCGCGAGCAGACGGTCGGGAAGTCGATCCTCGGTCACACCGTCTTCGAGACGGTCGGCTTCGTACGCACCTCGCTGGCCACCGACGTACCCGACCTGCAGCTGCACGTGCTCCCCTGGGCCTACCCCTCCCCCAACCAGGACGCGCCGATCCGGCACGCGGTCGACCCGCGTGCGGCGCTGACGGTGATGTCGTCGCTGATCTACCCACGCTCGCGGGGGACGCTGCGGCTACGCAACGCCGACCCGACCGCCGAGCCGCTGATCGACTTCAACTACCTCGCCGAACCCGACGACAAGCGCGTCCTGCTCGAAGGCGTCGAGATGATCCGCGAGATCATGGCCTCCCCGGCCTTCGGCGACCAGGTCAAGTCGGAGATCCACCCCGGCAAGGCCATCGACGCCGAGGCGATGAAGGACGAGGTCACCAACCGGGCGACCTCGATCTACCACGCCGTCGGCTCCTGTCGGATGGGCGTCGACGAGCGGGCCGTGGTCGACCCACGGCTCCGCGTACACGGCATCGATGGCCTCCGCGTCGCCGACGCCTCGATCATGCCGTCGATCATCGGCGGCAACACCAACGCTCCCGCGGTCATGATCGGGGACCGCTGCGCAACCTTCGTCCTTGACGAGAATCCGTAGAGCCATTCTCGACGGAACCGACAACAGCTGATCGGAAGCAGACATGAGCACTGACACAGCGAAGACAGCAGACGTACGCCGCCCCGACTGGATCACCGAGGAGCTGCTGGTCGAGCTGGTCTCCCGGGTCCCCTCGTCCACAGGTGCGTCCTGGAAGCTGACCGAGGTCTACACCGGTGAGGTGCTGGTCGCGCTGCCACAGTCCTCACCGGCCGATGTCGAGCGGGCCGCGGCCGAAGGCCGGGCCGCCCAGCGCAAGTGGGCGGCGACACCGCTCGCGGAGCGGCTGGCCGTCTTCAAGCGGGCCCACGAGCTGATCCTGCGCAACCAGCACAAGATCGCCGACCTCATCCAGGCCGAGTCGGGCAAGGCCCGGCGAATCGCGTTCGAGGAGGTGTGCGACCCGCCGATGGTGATCTCGCACTACCTCAAGCGGGCGCCGAAGCTGCTCAAGGACAAGTTGCGGCCCGGGATGATGCCGTTGCTGTCGAGCTCGATCGAGCGCCACCCGCCGCGCGGCCTGGTCGGCGTCATCGCGCCGTGGAACTTCCCGTTCGCGACCGGTCTCTCCGACGCGATCCCGGCGCTCATGGCCGGCAACGCGGTGCTCCTCAAGCCCGACAACAAGACGGCGCTCTCCCCGCTGTTCGGGATCTCACTGCTCGAGGAGGCGGGCCTGCCGAAGGGCCTGTTCCAGGTCGTCTGCGGCGAGGGACCCGACGTGGGCCCGACGCTGATGGACAACGTCGACTACGCGATGTTCACCGGATCCACCGCCACCGGCCGGGTGATCGGCGAGCAGGCCGGGCGCAACCTGATCGGCGCCTGCCTCGAGCTCGGCGGCAAGAACCCGATGATCGTCCTCGACGACGCCGACATCGACGAGACCGTCGGCGGCTCGATGTTCGCCGTCTTCGGCAACACCGGCCAGATCTGCATGCACATCGAGCGGATCTACATCCCCGAGGCAATGTACGAGGAGTTCCGCGACAAGTTCGTCGCAGCCGTCGAATCGATGCGGATCGAGGCTGCGTACGCCTTCGGACCCGACCTCGGAGCGCTGGTCTCCCCCGACCATCTGGCGCGCGTGCAGTCGCATGTCGACGACGCGGTCGCCAAGGGCGCCACCGTCCTGACCGGCGGCAAGGCGCGCCCCGACATCGGGCCGACCTTCTTCGAGCCGACGATCCTGGAAGGCACCACAAAGGAGATGCTCCACGGAGTGACCGAGACCTTCGGTCCGGTCGTCTCGCTCCACCGCTACTCCACCCTGGAGGAGGCGATCGAGCTGGCCAACGACACCGAGTACGGGCTCAACGCCTCGGTGTGGACCACGAACTTCAAGCGCGCCCAACAGGTCGCGGCCCGGATCGAGTCGGGCAACGTCAACATCAATGACGGCCTGGCCACCGCGTACGCCTCGAAGTCGACCCCATCGGGCGGCATGAAGCAGTCCGGCGTCGGCGCCCGCCACGGCGACCAGGGGCTGCTCAAGTACACCGAGACCCAGAACGTCGCGACCCTGAAGAAGCAGATCATGGGGCCGCAGGGCAAGCAGACCTTCGACGACTACGCCAAGCAGATGCAGACGTCGCTGCGCTGGATGCGGAAGCTCGGCATTCGTTGAGTCCTTCTGGGTTGATCCCGTCCCGCTATGCCGATCTGACCCGGGAGGAGCTCGCCGAGCTGGTCCGCGAGCTCCTCCTGATCGGCCAGCTGATCGACCGCTCGGGGATGGCCTGGTGCATCTCCGCCCTCGGGCGCGAGGAGATGCTGCGGATCGCGATCGTGGAGTGGGCCTCCGCCTCGCCGATCTACACCCGGCGGATGCAGACCGCGCTGGGCTATGCACCGGCGGTGCCCGGCCGGGGCGACGTACCCACGATCTTCAAAGGGCTCCAGCTCGACATCGGCGCACCGCCCCAGTTCATGGACTTCCGCTACATCGTCCACGACGCCCGCCACGGCGAGTTCCACCTCGACCACTGCGGGGCGCTGATGGACGTCGAGCCGATGGGCGAGGAGTACGTCCGTGGGATGTGCCACGACATCGAGGACCCCACCTTCGATGCCACCGCCATCGCCACCCACCCGCGGGCGCAGGTCCGCCCGGTCCACCGACCACCGCGCACGCCCGCCGACCGGACGCCGCACTGTCGCTGGACCGTGGTGATCGACGACGCCCACCCCGAGGCGGTCGCGGTCCCGGAGCTGGCGCTCAACGAGCGCTCCCGGGCGGCGAGCCTCGAGCTTGCTTCGATCGACCCCACCGATGACGGCGCGGCCGACTACGCCGGACCGCTCGTCTCCGACCTCGACCTCGCCGCCTTCTCCCACTCCGCGCTGGTGCGTATCGCCGACGAGGTCTGCCTGCAGATGGCGCTGCTCGACCGCGGGTTCACCCTCGCGCTGGAGTCCCGGGTGGCCTCCCGCGAACAGCTCCTCGACATCCGGCGCAAGCAGCTGGTCGGGGTCGCCGGCATCGCCGGCTCACGCCTGGCTCGGGCCCTGTCGCTCCCGGCGGACACCAGGGGCGCCCTGCGGCTGCTCGCGCTCCACCCGATGCTGAACCCTGCTGCGTACGTGTCGGTGGAGATGGACGCGGAGGCGCTGGTCGTGCGGCCCGCGCCCGCCGACGAGGACGGCGCGTGGGTCTCGCTGATCGGCCCGGAATGGTTCGTTCCGCTCCAGGCGGCGGTGCACGCCCTCGACCCTCACCTAGACGTCGAGGTGAGGCCCTTGGGAGACATGGTCGCGGACGGCTGGCGGGGCGAGGTCGTACGCCGCCCCGAGCCCGTCCCGGAAGCCTCCGAGGTCGCGGTGGTGCGGTTCAGCACCGGCGCGGACTTCGCCTTCGAGCCGCGCCGGTCGCTGCCGATCACACCCGTCTGAGGTCGCTCACCTGCGGTGGAGCGCGAGCACCGGGATGACCCGGTCGGTCTTCGCCTCGTACTCTCCGAAACCCGGGCTCATCGCCTTGAACCGCTCCCAGGCGGAATCGCGCTCCGCGCCGGTCAGCTCGCTGACCTGGACCTCGACGACGCCGTCTGCGGGCGTCTCGATCTTGGTCTCCGGGTTGGCCAGCAGATTGTGATACCAGGCTGGGTTGTCCGGGGCTCCGGCCTTGGAAGCGGCGATCAGCCAGGTGTCGGGGTCCTAACGGATGTTGGCCACCGGCGAGACCCGCTCGGTGCCCGTCTTGGCACCGGTGTGGTGCACGAGCACCAGCCCGCGCCCGAACGGCACCGAGGTGACGTTGCCCTCGTTGGCTCGGAACTCGTCGATGATCGACTGGTTCCAGTCCTTGAACTCGCTGTCTGACATGGAGTGCCTTTCCCCCGAGGATCGGTTTCCACCCACTCTCGCAGACCTCCCCAACGCACACCGGTCAAAACCGACCGCCGAGTCGGCTCGTCTTGACCGAAGACAACGCCGAGTCGGCTCGTCATGACGCGCCGACTCGACGCAATGTTCGGTCAAGATGCGCCGACTCGACGTCGATCTTGGTCAAGACGCGCCGACTCGACGTCGAATCGCGTCAAGATGCGCCGACTCGGCGTGGTTTCGGTCAGACGCGGGCCGGGGCCGCGATACGGACCTGCTCCTCTCGGTCGGTCACCTTCACGCGCGGCCGGCCGATCTCCTTGCCGGAATCGCACTCGTGGGTGTCGAGAGAGTTCCAGCCGGTCTGGTCGACGACGATCACGCCGCGCTCTGCCAGAAGGGCATCGAGCGGCTCGCCGGCCGGGTCAGCGAGAGAGCCAGAGGCGTGGTCGTCGAGGAGGGTGCGTACGGTCTCGGCGGCGCAGGCCCGGTTGGTGCCGATCACACCGGTCGGCCCGCGTTTCACCCAGCCCGCGGTGTAGGTCGCCTCGGCCCCGACCACCCGGCCGGCCTCGTGGAGGAAGCGGCCGGTGTCCACCTCGGCCGGGACGCCGGCGACGCCCGCGGAGCGGTAGCCGGTGGCGCGGACGACGAGGCCGGCCTCGATCTCCTCACCGCTGCCGAAGCGCACTCCGGTGACGGTGTCGGTGCCGAGGATCTCGGTGGGCCTCAGGCAGAAGCGGAGAACGAGCCGCTTCGCGGCGTCCGTACGCTGCCGGGCGGCCAGGTCACGGAGCAGCTCCGCCTTCTGCAGCGCCGCGAAGGTCGCGGCGTTGCGCTCGGTCGTCCCCTCCTCGGTCGGCAGGCCGGCCAGGTCTGCCTCCTCGACCAGGACGTCGAGGCCAGGGTCGTCGGCCAGCGCCCGCAGCTCCGGGCTGGTGAAGGCGGCGTACTCCGCTCCGCGCCGGGCGGTGACGACGACCTCACGGATGCCGCTGGCGGCCAGCGCCGCGAGCGCGGCGGGAGCCAGGTCGGAGGCGTTCAGCGCGGCCTCGTCGGCCAGCAGCAGGCGGGCGAGGTCGAGGGCGACGTTGCCGTTGCCGATGATGACGGCGCGCTCGTGGGTCAGCGGGAAGGTGAGCGCGGCCCGGTCGGGATGCCCGTTGTACCAGCCGACGAGCTCGGCCGCCGAGGTCGAGCCCGGCAGGTCCTCCCCCGGTATCCCGAGGCTGCGGCCCTCGCCGGCGCCGGTCGTGTAGACGACCGCGTGATGGGCACCGAGGAGCTCCTCGTGAGTGACGTCACGCCCGACCTCGACGTTGTAGCGGGTGCGCACCCGGCGGTGTCGCGCGGTCTTCGCGAAGCCGGAGGCGATCTCCTTGGTGTCCAGGTGATCGGGCGCGACGCCGTAGCGGACCAGACCGTACGGGGTCGCGAGCCGGTCCATCACGGTGATCTCGACATCGCAGCGCCGGGTGGCGGCCAGCTCCTCGGCGACGTACCAACCGGCCGGCCCGGCCCCCACGACAGCCACTTTGAGTGGACCGGACCTGGCGATCTTCGGGCCCGGCAGCGGCAGCGGCGCGGGCGCGTCCTGATCGCCGGTGAACTCGAAGAAGGCGGCGTTGATGTCGGTGTAGGGCGCGAACACGTCCGGGACCTCGTAGTCCGGAAAGATCGCGTTGACCGGGCAGGCGTCCTCGCAGGCACCGCAGTCGATGCACTCGTCGGGGTGGATGTAGAGCATCTCGGCGGCGCCGAAGCCGGGCTCGTCCGGTCCGGGGTGGATGCAGTCGACCGGGCAGACCTCCACACAGGAGGCGTCGTTGCAGCAGGACTGGGTGATGACGTACGTCATGAGCGTTGAGCCTTCCCCTGAGCCCTTTCCTGGGCCTTCCTCTGTGCCTCTCTTCGGGCCTTACCGATGGTCTCCTCGACGACCGTGTTCATCCTGGCACCGTTGGGCCATCCCGCGTAGTGACTCAGGAAAACCACGATCTCGCGCAGCTCGTCCTCGGAGAGCTCGCCGTTGGCGTAAGCCGCGGGGATCTGGATCCCGAGCACGTCCGCCGCGCCCTGGCCGGCCAGCAGCCCGATCAGCAGGAGCCGCCGGTCGCGTGTGGTCAGGCCCGGGCGCTGCCAGATGTCTCCGAAGAGGTGGTCGGCGGTATAGCGGAAGAAGTCGCCCTCGCCGTCGGCCATGTCGAAGCCGTAGACCTCCTCCATCTTGCGCAGGCCCTTGGCCCGCTGCTCGGGGAGCTCGGCGAATCTTTCGTCAGTCATGTCACTCATGTCTCTCTGCGGTGGTCGAGCCTGTCGAGACCCCTCCGACGTCGGACATCCCCATCCCCAAGCCCGGCGCCAACCGCTCGAGCGCGAGCCGGGCGAGGGGCACCTCGACGCCGAGCTCCTCGGCGAGCTCGATCGCGAAGCCGAGGTCCTTCTCCCCCAGCGCCACGACGTGGCCGAAGACGCCGTGCCAGAAGTCGTCGGGAGCGATCCTGGCGATGGTGTCGCGATGCATGATCGCGCCGGGCCCGCCGGTGATCGCGTCGGTGTGGCGGACGACCTCACCGAGCATGACCAGGTCCAGCCCGGCCGACTCGGCGAGCCGCTGGGCCTCGGTGGCGGCGGTGAAGGAGGCGAAGTGGAGCAGGTTCCGTGCCAGCTTGAACCTCGTCCCGGCGCCGACCGGACCGGCATGAACGACCTTGGAGCCCATCGCCGCCAGGACCAGGGACGCCGCTGCGTACGCCTCGGCCCCTCCTCCGCAGAGGATGGCCAAGGTGCCGTCGACGGCGCCCATCGGGCCGCCCGAGACGGGTGCGTCGAGCACGTCGACCCCGTGGGGAGCGGCGGTCGCGGCCAGCTCCGCGGGGGTGTCGGGCGAGACGGTCGAGTGCACCAAGACGGTGAGCCGGCTGCCGGTCGTCCGACGAGCCGTCAGCACCTCGGCGAGCACCTGGCGCACCTGGTCGTCGTCGCGGACCATCACGCTCAGCACGTCGACAGACGCCGCCAGCTCCGCCACCGAGGCTGCCGTCTTCGCGCCGGCGGCCTCCAGCTCGGCGACGGGCTCGGGGGCGATGTCGTGGACCCACAGGTCGATGCCGTCGGCCTTGGCGAGCTGGAGCGCCATCGGTCTGCCGATGTTGCCCAGCCCGACGAATCCCGCGCGTGTCCTTGTGTTCAAAGCCGGAACGTCCCGCCGCCGTCGACAGCGATGATCTGGCCCGAGATCCAGGACGACTCCTCGGAGAGAAGGAACTTCGCGGTCCCGACCATGTCCTCGGTGGTGCCGAGGCGCTTGATCGCCATCTGCTTGGTCATGTCCTCGGCCGCGTCACCGGCCTGGGTGCGGGTCGCCTCGGTGTCGGTCGGGCCCGGAGCGATCGCGTTGACCCGGATGTTCATCCCACCGAGCTCGTGGGCGAGCTGCTGGGTCAGGCCGTTGATGCCGACCTTGGCCAAGCCGTAGAAGCCGGAGTAGAGGTAGGCGGCGGTCGAGGACTGGTTGACGATCGCCCCGCCGCCCCGTCGCTGCATCACCGGGTAGACCGCACGGGTCATCACCAGGGCCCCGTTGAGGTTCACGCTCATGAACCTCTCGTAGTAGTCCCAGTCGACGGTGATCAGCAGGTCGAAGGCCATGTCGCCGTAGATCGCGGCGTTGTTGATGAGCCCGTCGATCCCGCCGTACGCCGCGGTCGTCTCGGCCGCCAGCGCAGCCGCCGACTCGTGGTCGGAGACGTCGCAGCGTACGAACCTGGCGGCTCCGCCGGCCGCCTCGATCTCCTTGGCGACCCGCTCCCCCTTCTCATCGTTCAGATCCGCGACGACGACAGCGGCTCCCTCGGCGGCGAGCCCCTTGGCGTACGCCTCCCCGATCCCCTGCGCCGCCCCGGTCACCACGATGACCTTGTCCTCGAACCTCATCCGTCACTCCTTGTCCCACGCCGAGTCGGCGCAAACTGACCCCGATTCCCGCCGAGTCGGCGCAAACTTGCGCCGACTCGATCCACACTTCGGTCAGAACGCGCCGACTCGACCTCGTTTTCGGTCAGAACGTGCCGAGTCGGCATCATGCGGGCTCCGCGATCAGCTTGGTCTCCAGGTATTCCTCGAAACCGGCCACGCCCATCTCCCGGCCGAGGCCGGACTGCTTGTAGCCGCCGAAGGGGGCGTCGGCGCCGAACCACTGGCCTCCGTTGACGCCGATGGTGCCGGTGCGGATCCGGGCCGCCACCGACTTGGCGCGCTCCAGCGACCCGGACTCGACCGAGCCGGAGAGGCCGTAGGGCGAGTCGTTGGCGAGGCGTACGGCATCGTCGTCGCCGTCGTGCGGGATCACCGTCAGCACCGGTCCGAAGATCTCCTCGCGAGCGACTCGGGCGGTGTTGTCGAGGCCGGCGATGACCGTGGGCTGGACCCAGAAGCCGCCGGCCAGGTCACCGTCCTGGACGGCCACGTCGCCACCGGTCGCGAACCGGCCGCCCTCCTCCTCCGCGAGCGCCAGGTAGCCGAGGATGCGGGTGCGTTGGACCGCCGAGATGACCGGTCCGCAGATCGTGCCGGGGTCGGCGGGGTCGCCGGCCCCGAGGGACGCCATGGTCGCGGCCGCCGCCTCGACGGCTGCGTCGTAGGACGCACGCGGCACGAGCAGGCGGGTGGTCAGGGCGCAGCCCTGACCTGCGTGGACGGCGACGGAGAAGGCGGCCATCGAGGCAGCGGCGGCGATGTCGGCGTCGTCGAGGACGATCGCGGCCGACTTGCCGCCGAGCTCGAGGAAGACCTTCTTCAGGGTCGGCGCGGCGGCGGCCATGATCCGCCGGCCGGTGCTGGTCGAGCCGGTGAAGGAGACCAGGTCGACGCGGGGATCCTCGGCGAGAAGGGCGGCGACCTCGTTGCTGCGCGGTGTCACCACGTTGAAGACGCCCGCCGGGATGTCGGTGTGCTCTGCGGCCAGGCGCCCGAGCTCGGCCGCCACCCACGGGGTGTCCGGGGCGGGCTTGAGGACCACGGTGTTGCCCGCGGCGAGCGCCGGACCGATCTTGGCCAGGTTGATCTGGTTGGGGAAGTTCCACGGCGTGATCGCCGCGACGACGCCGACCGCCTCCTTCCGCACGGTACGCCTCGAGGAGACCCCCATCGTGACGCCGACGCCGAGGTCCTGCTCCCACTCGTAGCGCTGGGCCAGATCGGTCGACCACTTCAGGGTCTCGATGGGGGCGTCGAGCTGCGGCCCGGCGACGAGGAACGTGGGCGCCCCGACCTCGGCGGTGGTCAGCTCCCGCAGCGCGTCGACGTTGTCCAGCAGCGCCTGGTGCAGCTGGCGAAGGCAACGGATCCGGAACGCCACGTCGGTGGACCAGCCGGTCTCGTCGAAGGCACGGCGGGCGGCGGCGATCGCGGCGTTCATGTCCTCGGCCGTCGAGTCGGGCGCGCGACCGATCTCCTGTCCGGTGGCGGGGTTGAGGATGGCGTACGTCTCGCCGCTGCTCGCGTCGCCGAGCTTGCCGTCGACGTACTGCTGAGCGGGAGGGTTGGTGGGGGTGCGCGTCACTGGGGGCCTCCTGTCGAGGCAGCCAGAGACGATGTGCTCTGGGTGAGGAACTTCCCGTCGGCCACCGGCGGCGGCCAGACGGTGCTGGGCAGGTCCTTGCGCCGGTAGTGGCCCGGCTGCTCGATGCCGTTGAGCGACATCCGGTCGAGGAGTCCCTGGGTCGCCTTCTTCGCCTTGACGATGTCCAGGAAGGTCGTCGCGGTGGAGCCGAGGTCGAACCAGTCGCGCTGCCAGGCGAGCTCCAGGCCCTCGCCGTCGGGGCGCCGGGCGAACCCGAACCACGAGCCGCCGATGCCGAGGATCTCGTACTCCTCGCCGGTCGCGTCGTCGATGATCCCCGCGCGCTGACGCCAGAAGCCGACCACCATGGCGTTCACGTCGTCGATCACCGTCGCCTGGTAGTCGTAGTGCCAGCCCTCGAGCCCGGCCATCTCGGTGCCGAGCGCCCACTCGCGGATCTGCTCGCGGCCGACGGCCATGAAGTGCTCGTCGGGGGTGTACATCCAGCCGTACGTCGCGTCCTCGGCGTACACGTCGGCGAGCGGCGACCAGCTGCCGTCGGTTTCCGCCTGGCGGTTGAGGTCGAGCCAGTGGGCCCAGAACCCCTCGATCTCGGCGCGGTCCAGGTCAGACACGTCAGTCCTCCAGAGTGAGAGCGAAAGCGGGGCAGTACTTCACGGCCGCACGCGCCGCCGGAAGCTGCTCCTCGAACGGTTCGGTGATGCGTACGACGACCTGGTAGCTGTCGTGGTCGAAGTCGAAGAGCTCGGGGGCCTCGGCGAGACACTCCTGGTGCCCCTGGCAGAGACCAAGATCGACGGTGAGCATCATCAGATCTCCTCGTCGGTCGAGCCGCCGTAGCCGCTAGGCGGAGGCCCCTCGGCATCAGGCGCCGTGAGACCAACAGAGTCGACTGTGTTGGTCTCGACACCGCTCGCTGCGCTCGCGGGCTCGACCAGCGGTGAGCGTCTGCGGTAGCGGACACGGCACGGTTGCTGGAGCTGGATCACCATCTTGGTGAAGTCGTCGGCGTAGGAGTCCAGCGGCTGTGCCGCCTCGAAGGTGTAGTCGCGCAGGACGACCGAGAAGATCGCCTTCATCTGCATCATCGCGAACGCGTTGCCGACGCAGCGGTGCTTGCCTGCGCCGAACGGGATCCACGTCCACCGGTTCTGCATGTCCTCCTGGCGCGGGTCGATGTAGCGGCTCGGGTCGAAGGACGCATGCCTGGGGAAGTCGGCCTCGATCCGGTTGGAGACCCTCGGCGAGGCGGCGAGCAGAGTGCCGGCCGGGATGGTCTCGCCGAGCAGCTCGAAGTCCTCGCGCACCAGCCGCATCAGGATGATCAGCGGCGGGTGCAGCCGCAGCGTCTCCTTGAGCGTGGCCTCGAGCACTGGGATGGAGCGAAGGGCCTGGAAGGAGACCTCGCTGCCGTCGGCGTACAGCTCGTCGAGCTCGGCGGTGACCTCCGCCATCACCGACGGGTTCCGCAGCAGCTCGATCATCGCCCACGACGCCGTGCCCGAGGAGGTGTGGTGCCCGGCGAACATCATCGAGATGAAGATGCCGGTGATGGTGTCGGTGTCCATGTCGATGGAGATGAGGACGTCGAGAAGATCGCGGTCCTCCTTGGCGACCCTCCCCCGCGCAACCCGCTTGTCCACGATCGCCTGGACGAGCTCGACCAGCCGCTCCCGGGCGGCGTCGCGCATCCGGAAGCTCTCGATGTCCGCGTACGCGTCGACGTAGGCGATGGCATCGGTGCCGTGCTCCAGCTCGTGGTAGTGCTGGGCGAAGGTGGAGTCGAGCTCCTCGCGGAACGGCTTGCCGATCAGACACGAGGAGGTCGTGTAGATGGTCAGCTCGGCGAAGAAGTCGAGCAGGTCGATCTCGCCCTCATCGCCCCAGCCGGCGATCATCCGGCGGATCTCGGCCTCGATCGTCTGCGCGTGCCCGCGCATCATGTCGCCGCGCAGCGCCTGGTTCTTCAGCATCTGCTGTCGCTCCTCCGGCGAGGCGTCGAAGACCACGCCCTTGCCGAAGATCGGCGTCATGAACGGGTACGCGGCAGCCTGGTCGAGCACGTCGTCGGGTGCCCGGAAGAACGCCTCGTTGGCCTCGGCCCCGGTGACCAGGACGACGTCCTTGTCGGCGAGCCGGAAGCGCCCGAGGTCACCGCACTCCTCGCGGACGCGGGTGAACAGCGAGATCGGGTCGACCCGCATCTCGGGCAGGTGTCCGGTGCCCCGGATGATCTCAGGGACGCTCGGGTCCTGGTCGTCCAGGACGGTGGAGACGGTCGGGATCATCGGTCCACCTGCCGCCGGTCGCTTCGCTCCCCGGCCCCTTCGGGAACGATCGGAGCCTCGGGGTCGACGTCGATGGTGCTGATGTGGACGCCCCGGGGTGCGCTCACGACCGTCGTGATCGCATCGGCCAGCGCCCGGGCCTTGAGGAAGTGTGGATGCCGGGCCAGACCCCATCGGGCCCACTGCTCCAGCACGAACCCGCCGATCTCGGCCGGCCACTCGTTGCCGATGTCGGAGTGCGTGGGGCCCGGCCGAACGGTCGAGGCGCGGACCCCGGTGCCTTCCAGCTCCATCCGGAGCGCGTTGACCATCCCCTCCAGGCCCCACTTCGAGGCGGCGTACGCACCCATGAACGGTCGCGGCCGCAACGCCACGTCGGAGGAGACGAAGACCAGGTCGCCGCGCTGCCGCTCGAGCATCCCGGGACCGAACGCGCGCAGGACCCGGTGGGCGCCGAGCAGGTTGATCTCGATCTGGTCGGCGAAGGTCTGCGTGGGGACGTCGACGGTCGCACCCGGGTGGGTGACCCCGGCGTTGCTGACCACGACCTCGACCTCGCCGAGGTCCGCTGTCACCTTCGCGGCGAACTCGGCGACCGAGTCCTCGGAGGTCACGTCGAGGGGGTGCGCGACCGCCTCTCCCCCGTCGGCCCGGATCGCCGCGGCGATCTCCTCGACCCGGTCGACCCGCCGGGCACCGAGCGCGACCGGGAAACCGGCCGTTGCCAGCGCCTTCGCGGTCTCAGCGCCGATCCCGGAGGAGGCGCCGGTGATCACCGCCGGACGGCGGTCGGGCTGTGCGTACTTCACGCGTCCTCCCTGGATGCTGACCGAGGTGACTCGGCGGATGCGTACTGGCCTCGCGGAGTTCCACGAAGTAGGTGACTGCCGACCGAGTTACCTCGGTGAGCATCCGCCCCGCTCATCGCACCCTCCGCGTGAACGTGACGGGCAGCGCCGCGAAGCCGCGCACGCTCGTTGAGTGGACCCGGACCGAGCGTTCGGGATGCACGACGAACCCGGACGTACGCCGCACCAGCTCTGCCAGCACGACCCGGGCCTCGAGCCGGGCCAGGTTGGCACCGAGACAGAAGTGTCGGCCGACACCGAAGCTCATGATCTTGCCCAGCTCGTCTGCCGGGCGGTGGATGTCGAAGACGCCGGGTGCGGTGAAGACCCGCTCGTCGCGGTTGGCGGAGCCGAGCAGGACGAGCAGCTTCGACCCGGCGGGGACGGTCTGGCCGTGGAGCTCGACGTCCCCGGCGACGTACCTGGCCAGCATCTGGCTGGAGGTGTCGTGGCGCAGCGTCTCCTCGATCCACGCGCTCACCAGCGTGGGGTTCTCCGGGTCGGCGAACACCTCGGCGAGCTGAGCGGGGTGGGCACCGAGGTGGTGGAGCGCGTTGCCGAGCAGCTTGGTGGTGGTCTCGTTGCCGGCCACGACCATCAGGAACAGGAACGCGATGACCTCGTGGTCGAGCAGCCGGTCACCGTCGACCTCGGCCTCCACGAGCGCCGAGGTGAGGTCGTCGCTGGGCCGGCCGCGCCGCTGCGTGACCATCTCGGCGTAGTAGCCGATCAGCTCCAGCGCCGCCGTCATCCCGGCCTCCGGCACGTCTCGTACGCCGTCCTCGCGGTGCACCACCAGGTCGGCCAGCCGCCGCACCTCGTCGCGGTCGGCGGCGGGAACGCCCATCATCTCCGAGATCACATCCATCGGGAGCTTGCCGGCCAGCTCGGCGATCCAGTCGGCCTCCCCCTGCGCGGCACCCACCACGATCAGCGCGTCGAGGTAGTGGTCGGCGAGCGCCTGGATCCGCGGGGCCAGCTCACGTACGCGACGTGGGGTGAACCCAGCCGAGACCAGCTTCCGCAGCCGGGTCTGCTCCTTGCCGTCCAGAGCCAGGAACGACATGACCCGGTGGGCCTCGGAGTTCCAGGCGCTGGCGTCGAGCGAGACCCCCATCCGGTTGGAGAAGGTGACGTCGTTCTTCACCGCGGCGTGCACGTCGGCGTGCCGGGAGAGTGCCCAGAAGTCGTCGGTCGCGTTGTAGTAGAGCGGCGCCTCGTCGCGCAGCCGGGCGTAGACCGGGTAGGGGTCTTCGTGGAAGTCGTAGTCGTAGGGGTCGAAGATCTCGGTGGTGGTGCTGGTCATCTCACTCATCTCGACAGGCTCGATACATCGCCTCACCGACGATCACGGCCACGACCGGGGCGAGCCGGTCAGCCATCTCGTCGTAGGTCATCAGGCCCATGCCCGCCTGCAGCAGCGCGCCCGAGAAGGCCAGCAGCAGCGCTTCCCGCACGGCGTCGTCGTCCTTGGCTCCGGTCCCATCGCCCAGCGCCGCCTCGAACCGGGCGGCGAACTCCGCCCCGATCCGCAGTCGCAGCCGCGCGACATCTGCGTCGCTGCCCAGCAGCGCCGGCGTCACCGCCGCCGCGAGCTCGGGCTCCTCGGCGATCCGGGTCGTCAGGCCGCGGACGGCCTCCTGCACCCGCTCCACCCTGGACCCGGACGTCTCGACCGCCGGCATCTCGGCGAGGTGACGCCAGAAGAGCTCGGCGAAGAGATGGTTCTTGGAGGCGAGGTAGGTGTAGGCCGTCGCCGAGGAGACTCCGGCCCGCGCGGCCACCGATCGGATGGTCAGTGCCTCGTGCCCGGCGTGGCGAAGCTCGTCGAGACCTGCGGCGAACAGTCGCTCGACCGTCTCTGCCTGGCGGGTGCTGGTTGCGCTGGACACGTGTCCAGATTAGAACACGTTCTTGTTTACGGCAAGGGCTGAACCGGACGGATTGGGGTACCGCACACCCATGCCGAGAACAGACGTGCTGGGCGAGGAGTTCCAGCGACAACGTGAGGTACTCAAGCTGGTCGGCGCGACCCTGAAGGCCGCCGAGATGCCGTTCGCGCTGGCCGGCGGGTACGCGGTATGGACCCGAGGCGGCCCCGAGAGCACCCACGACGTGGACTTCGTCCTGCCGCAGGATCTTGCCGAGAAGGCCGTCCAGGTGCTGCTCGAGAACGGGATGGACGCGGTCGACGCACCCGAGGACTGGCTGGTGAAGGTCGGGCGCGACACCGTGGTCGTCGACCTGATCCACCGGCTACCGACCGGGCCGGTCGACGACGAGCTGCTCACGCGGTGCGACGAGCTGCCGGTCGACTCCGTGACGATGCCCGTCATGTCCGCGACGGACCTGATCATCTCGCGCATGCTCGCCCTCAGCGAGCACGCCTGCGATCTGTCGCGGATCGTCGGCTGCGGCCGCGCCCTGCGCGAGCAGATCGACTGGAGGCTGGTACGCCAGGAGGCGAAGCGCAGCCCCTTCGCACAGGCTGCGCTCGGTCTGCTGGACGCCCTCGACGTCGCCGGAGGTGAGGGCGATGCCTGAGCCGATTCGCGTGGCAGCGGTGGGCGACGTACATCTGGCGGACGACCTGCGTGGCCGCTATGCGCCTCTGCTCGACGGGATCTCCGCCGAGGCCGACGCGCTGCTGGTCGCCGGCGATCTCACCCAGCACGGGACGATCGACGAGGCGAAGGCGTTCGCCGACGAGTTCGACGCCGCCGACGTACCCGTACTCACCGTGCTCGGCAACCACGACTACCACTCCGGCGAAGAGCGTGAGATCGCTCAGCTGCTGGAGGAGCGTGGGATGACCGTCCTCGAGGGCACCTCGACCACGGTCGAGACGAGGGCCGGCCGACTCGGCGTCGCCGGCGTCAAGGGCTTCTGCCTCGGCTTCTCCGGCCGCAGTGCCGCCGACTTCGGCGAGCCGCAGATGAAGGCTTTCACGGGTCATGGCATTGAGACGGCCGTCGTCCTGCGCCGAGCCCTCGACGACCTGGCCGGCGAGGAGCCGGACGTCACCGTCGCCCTCTCGCACTTCGCTCCCGTCGACGACACCCTGCTCGGCGAGCCGAAGGAGATCTGGCCGTTCCTCGGCAACTACCGGCTCGGCGAGGCGATCGACGAGACGGGAGTGGACCTAGCGGTCCACGGCCACGCCCACGCCGGGCGCGAGAAGGGCCTCACGCCCGCGGGAGTGCCGGTACGCAACGTCGCCCAGCCAGTCATCCAGGCGGCATTCCGCGTCTACGACGTCGTCCCCAGGAGGTCGGCATGAACGAGCAGCTCGCCCGAGACCTCGAGTGCGCGATCGCGACCGATCCGCGCACCCACGAGCTCGGAATCCACCTCCAGGTACGCGGCGAGCATCTGGTCGTCTCCGGCGAGGTGGCCTCCGAGGAGCGCCGAGACATGGTGCTCGACGTCATCAGGGAGCACGACATAGCGCTCGATATCGCCGATCACATCGTGCTCAGCGCCGAGCCCGGTCCGGGCGGACCGGGCCACGAGCGGATCGTCCCGCCGAGCAGCTGAGACCACTCAGACCCCGGGTGGCAGCCGGGTGAAGTCGGGCTCACGCCCCTCGGCGAAGGCGACGAGCGCCTCGATGTTGGCCGGCCCACCGAGCAGCTCAGCGAACTTGGCGTTCTCGAGCTCGCGGGCAGCCTCGATCCCGGGACGAAGCGACGCCGTCATCGTCTCCTTGACGGCGACCAGGCTGCTGATCGGACGCGCGGCGAGCGTGGCGGCGTGCCCCCAGGCGGTGGTGAGCAGCTCCTCGGGCGACGTGACCCGCCAGACGAGCCCCATCTCATGGGCTTCCTCGGCGCTGAACCACTCCCCCGACATCAGCATCCAGGCGGCGTTCTGACGGCCGATCAGGCGCGGAAAGAGAAAGCTGGAGGCCGCCTCCGGAGCGACCCCGAGGGTCGTGAACGGCGTCTTGAACCTCGCCGCCGTCGAGGCGAGGACCAGGTCGGCGAAGCCGAGGAGCGTCACCCCGATGCCGAGTCCCAGCCCGTTGACCGCCACCACCAGCGGCTTGGAGAACCCCGCCAGGGAGTCGACGAGGCCGATGAACCCGTGCGCGGCGGCGTCGTCGGCTCCCGCCGCGGCCACCTTCATCTCGACGAGGTCGGTGCCCGCCGAGAACGCGCGCCCGGTTCCGGTCAGCAGCACGACGGCCACCTCTGGGTCCGCATCGGCTTCGCGGAGCGCCTCGGCGAGAGCCACATAGAGCGCCTGGCTGAAGGCGTTGAGCTGATCGGGACGGTTCAGGGTCAGCGTACGGACGCGGTCTCGGTCCTCGCTCAGCAGCAGATCAGACATGAAGACTCCTAGAGGCCCAGGATCAGGTCGGCGGCGCGCTCGCCGATCATGATCGAGGGTGCGTTGGTGTTGCCTCCGGTGATCGAGGGCATCACGCTCGCGTCGGCGACCCGCAGGCCGTCGATGCCCTTGACCCGCAGCGACGGGTCGACCACCGCGCGCTCGTCCGATCCCATCCGGCAGGTGCCGACACCGTGGTAGACGCTGTGCACGATGTTCGGGAGCAGCTCACGGGTGGCCTCTCCCCCGGCATGGTCCGGACCCGGCGCGATCTCGCCCTGGTTGTCGCCGAGGCCGACCATCATCTCGCGCACCTTCGCGATCCCGTCCAGGAGCACCTCGGTGTCCTTGCCCGCGGTGAGATAGCCGGGGTCGAGCAGCGGGTGCGCGAGCGGGTCGGCGCTGGCCAGGCGTACGGTGCCCCGGCTCTCGGGATAGATCAGCGTCGGCAGGATGCACAGGCCGGGCTTGGCCGTCGGCGGCCGGATCGCCTTCTCGCCGTCCTGGTTCGGGAAGGGATAGACCCAGTAGAGGACGTGCAGCTGCAGGTCCGGGAGCTGGCCGGCCAGCTCGCTGCGTACGAAACCGAAGGCCTCGAACTGCGACCCGGCCGCCCAGCCCTTGCGGGTGAGCAGCGACTTGGCGAAGCCCGCGGCGAAGTACGCCGGCGTGGGCCGCCGCAGCGCGGAGTCCATCCGGAAGGAGACCGGCACGAAGAGGTGGTCGTGGAAGTTGTCGCCGACCGGGAGGTCCGCGTGGACCTCGATGCCGTGGTCGCGGAGGTGGCCGGAATGGCCGATTCCGGAGAGCATCAGCAGGTGCGGCGAGCCGTAGACGCCGGCCGAGACGATGACCTCGCGCGAGGCCCGGATCGTCTGCTTCTCGCCGTCGGCGCCGACGACCTCGACGCCGGTCGCGCGCGAGCCCTCGATCCGCACCCGGGTGACCTGCGCCTTGGTCAGGATCAGCAGGTTGTCCAGGGGCGCTTCACGCAGGTAGGCCTTGGCGGCCGAGTAGCGGCGCCCCTCGGAGGCGCTCAGCTGGACGACGCCGACGCCCTCCTGCTCCTTGCCGTTGTAGTCGTCCAGGGCACTGACGCCGAGCCGCTTGGGCGCCTCGTCGAGCCAGGTCTGCGTGGCCGGGGTGAGGTCCTTCTGGTAGCGCACCTTCACCGGTCCGCCCTCCCCACGGAATTCGTCCGCCCCACCCTCGAAGTCCTCCATGCGCTTGAACGCCGGGAGCACGTCGTCGTAGGACCATCCGGTCGCGCCGTCGGCCGCCCAGTCGTCGAAGTTCTGGCGATTGCCGCGCACCCAGAGCATGCCGTTGATCGAGGACGAGCCGCCGAGCACCTTGCCGCGGGTCATCGGGATGACCCGGTCGAGCGCGGCGCTCTGCGGAACCGACTTGTAGCCCCAGTCGACCAGCTTCTTCAGCTGTGGCGTGGACAGCATCGCGGCGACGGCGCCGGGGAGCTCGAGCAGGTTCTTGATCCCGAAGGCGGTGTCCTTGCCGCCCGCCTCGATCACGATCACGCTGGCACCGCTCTCGGCCAGCCTGCGGGCGGTGGCACAGCCCGCGCTCCCGGCGCCCACGACGATGTAGTCGGCTTCCATGCTCACTTCTCTCTCCCGGCGATCCCTTCCGCAAAGACTAGAACACGTTCTACTGTTGTGTCATGCGCCACGGCATCGTCCTGTTCACCTCGGACCGCGGCATCGCGCCCGCCGAGCTCGCCTCCGCCGCCGAGGAGCGCGGTTTCGACACGTTCTACGTGCCCGAGCACACCCACATCCCGGTGCGTCGCGACGCCCTGCACCCCTCCGGCGGCACCGAGCTCCCCG
Organism: Nocardioides sp. NPDC006273; assembly: GCF_040613495.1. Lineage (NCBI taxonomy): Bacteria > Bacillati > Actinomycetota > Actinomycetes > Propionibacteriales > Nocardioidaceae > Nocardioides > Nocardioides sp. NPDC006273. The sequence goes on from NZ_JBEXSD010000014.1 coordinate 40,498, forward strand.
ACGACCGCTACCTGCGTACGCTCGACCCCTGGGTCACGCTCGGCACCTGCGCCGCGGTGACCTCGAGGATCGGGCTCTCGACGGCGGTCGCACTGCCGGTCGAGTCCGACCCGATCACGCTGGCCAAGACGATCGCGACCCTCGACCACCTCTCCGGCGGCCGGGTCTCGCTGGGGGTCGGGTTCGGCTGGAACACCGACGAGCTCGCCGACCACGGCATCCCGGGCAACCGCAAGCGCACCGCGCTGAAGGAGTATCTCGAGGCGATGCGGGCGCTGTGGACCCAGGAGGAGGCGGCCTATGACGGCGAGTTCGTCTCGTTCGGCCCGTCATGGGCCTACCCGAAGCCACCGCAGGGCCGGATCCCGACGATCGTCGGCGCCGGCGGCGGACCCAAGACCCTGCGCTGGATCGCCCGCAACGCCGAGGGCTGGATGACGACGCCGACCGAGGCCGGGATCGGCGACAAGGCGAAGACGCTCCAGGAGGAGTGGGAGTCGGCCGGGCGCGAGGGCAAGCCCGAGGTGCGCGTGCTCGTCGCGAAGCGGCCGACGGACGACGACCTCGCCGAGTGGTCGGTCGCCGACGAGCTGATCTGGGGCGTACCCGACACCGAGCCGGCCGGCGTGCTCACCTATCTCGACAAGCTCGCCGGGCGCGTCATCTCATGAGTGACATCCGCGAGATCGAGCAGCTCAAGTACCGCTACGTACGCCTCCTCGACACCAAGCAGTGGGACGAGTTCGTCACCTGCTTCAGCGATGACGCCACCGCCGACTACGCCGGGCTCTCGTTCACCTCGCCCAGCGACCTGGTGGACTACATGCGCACCAACCTGCCCGCGGAGATCCTCACGATGCACCATCTCCACCACCCCGAGATCACGATCGACGCCGACGAGGCCACCGGCCGCTGGTATCTCCACGACAAGGTCTTCGCTCCCGCCTATGAGTTCGCCCTCGAGGGCGCCGCCTTCTACGAGGACCGCTACGTCCGTACGCCGCAGGGCTGGCGCATCGCCCACACCGGCTACCAGCGCACCTGGGAGCTCACCACCAGCCTGAAGGACCAGCCCAGCGCGAAGCTCGTCGGACCCGGCGGACCGTCCACGCACGCCTGAGGACCGATAGGTTCGGACACATGCGGATCGTGTTCGGAGCCGATGACGAGAACGAGACCACCCGAGCCGTGCTCACCGCGCTCCAGGAGCGTGGCGAGGTCGAGATCGTGGCCGACGACTCCTGGCCCGACCTCGGCGCCGGCATCGGTCGAGCGGTCGTCGACGGCCGAGCCGACGTCGGCGTGGTGATGTGCTGGACCGGGACCGGCACGGCGATCGCCGCCAACAAGGTCCCCGGCGTCCGCGCCGCCCTCGCCTGGGAGCCCTGGATCGCCCGCAACGCCCGGCTGTGGAACGACGCCAACGTCTTGGCGATGAGCCTCAAGTGCCTCGCCCCCGACGTCGCGGTCGAAGTGACCCGCGCCTTCCTCGACGAGACCACCCCCGACCCCGACGAGGCGGCCGCCATCCACCGTCTCGATGAGCTGCCCTGACCAACCCATCGCCGAGTCGGCTCATCCTGACCAAAATTGCAGCCGAGTCGGCTCGTCATGACGCGCCGACTCGGCGCTGAATCTCGTCAGTTCGCGCCGGCTCGGCGCTGAATCTCGTCAGTTTGAGCCGACTGGGCATTCTTCGGGTCTAGGTGGCCTCAGCCGAGCTCGCGGTAGCTGCTGCGGAAGAAGAGCAGCGGCTCGGTGGCGGCACCCTCCTCGAGGTCGAGGACGCGGCCGACGACGAGGTAGTGGTCGCCCTCCTCGTGGACCGAGTGGACCGCGCAGTCGAGATAGCCGACCGCGCCGGCCAGGTGCGGGTCGCCGTGGTGCGGCGACGGGGTCCAGGAGATGTCGGCGTACTTGTCGGCGGCCCGCGAGGCGAACTGGTTCGAGACCGCCTCCTGGCCCGCGGCGAGGATGTTGACCGAGAAGTGCCCGGCTCTGCGGATCCGCGCCCAGGCGCGCGACGACCTGGTCGGCGCGAACAGGATGAGCGGCGGCCGCAGCGACACCGACGAGAACGACTGGCACGTCATCCCCACCGGCCCCTCCGCGGTCTGCGCCGTGATCACAGTGACGCCGGAGGCGAACCGGCCGAGCACCGTACGGAACAGGGCGTCCGCCTCCGCGTCGGACGGGGTCTCCGGCGGAGACGGTGGCGCCTCGAAGTCGAAGCGACCGTGGAAGGAGTCGATCAGCTCCGGATGCGGCCAGCTCTCGGCGGCATCGGGAGACATCCCATCAGGCACCTCTATACGCATACCCGATCACTGGCCTACGCCGAAGTCGTGGCCCCAGTACGAGACGGCGGTGGACTCCCGGGCGACCCATTTCTGGTCATCGACCTGCAGGCCCTCGGTGCCGAACTCGATGTCGAACCCGCCCGGCGACTTCACGTAGAAGGAGACCATCTCGTCGTTCATGTGGCGCCCGAGCGTCGCCGACAGCTTGGCGCCGTGCTTCGTCACCCGCTCCAGCGCCCGGCCGACGTCATCGAGCTTGTCGACCTCGAGCATGATGTGGACGCACTTGGAGTCGTTGGGGAACGGCAGGAACGCCAGCGAGTGGTGCCGCGGGTTGATCCCGAGGAAGCGCAGCCAGATCTTCGTGCCTGGCTCCTTGCCGGCGAACTCGCCAGGCATGCTCATCGAGTCCCGCAGCCGGAAGCCGAGCGTGTCCCGGTAGAACTCCAGCGCCTCGACGTCGTCGGAGACCGGGATCACCACGTGACCCATCCCCTGCTCGCCGGTCACGAAGGTGTGACCGTACGGCGAGACCGCGGGACGCCGCTCGTACGTGATGCCGTGGAAGAGCTCGAAGACGTTGTCGAAGGGGTCGCGGAAGCGCAGCATCTCCTGCACCCGGCGCTCGGCGAGCTCCTCGGGCGTGCCCTCCTCCACCTCGACCCCGGCCTTCTCCAGGTGCTCGCGAGCCTCGGCGAGCGCGGTGTGGTCGGCGACCTCCCAGCCGACGCAGACCAGCTGGTCCACCTCCCCCGGCTCGATCACCAGCCGGGCCGAGACCTCGTCGATGCGGTAGTACAGATGCTCCGGATCGGGGCCCTTGGCCTCGATCAGGCCGAGGACCTTGCCTGCGAACGTACGCCACGCCTCCAGGTCGGTGCTGGCGACGCGTACGTAGCCCATCGACTTCAGGTCGATCGTCATGACTTCTCCTCGGGAGTACGTTCGCGGTGCCGCTTCAAGAACGAAACAGCGATCTCACGGAACTCGTCGGCGGCCTCGATCTGTGCCCAGTGCCCACATCGCGGGAAGACATGCAGCTGCGCCTTGGAGATCAGCTTCAGGGCTGCGAACGCGCCGTCGAGCGGATTGACCCGGTCCTCGCGTCCCCAGGTGAGCAGCGTGTGGTGCTTGAGCTGGTGCGCCTCGCGCCACAGCATGCCGTCCTCGGCGGTCTCGGGGTTGTAGAACGACCACCCCATCGACGCCATCGCCTCGCGTGCGCCGGGCGCGGTCGCATCGGCGAAGCGCTCCTCGACCAGCTCGTCGGTGACCAGCTTCTGGTTGACGACCATGGTCGAGATGAACGCTCTGAGCGCCTCCCTCGTAGGGTCGCCGGAGAAGTCCATCAACCGCTGGACGCCCTCGGTCGGGTCGGCATGGAAGAGGTTGAGCGAGAGTCCGCCCGGCCCCATCAGGACGAGCCGTCCCACCCGGTCGGGGTAGGTCAGCGCGATCCGCATGGCCGTCCCACCGCCGAGCGAGTTGCCGAGCAGGTTCACCTTCTCCAGGCCCAGCTCGTCGAGGAGTGCGATCACCGCATCGCCGGCGAACCTGTAGTAGTTGCCCACCACCGGCGGCTTGCCGGAGGCGCCGAAGCCCGGCTGGTCGACCAGGATCGTGCGGAAGTCGGCGGCGAAGCCCTCCAGCGCCGAGCCGAAGTTGGACCAGGACGAGGCGCCGGGGCCGCCGCCGTGGAGCATCACCAGAGGCAATGTGTTGGTCTCGACACGCTCGGCCGCAGGCGGCCTCGCGGCGAGCGTGTCGAGACCAACAGAGTCGCCTCCGAGGTCGTAGTAGCGCAGCGAGATCTCACCTGCGGCCTCGGTCTTGATCGTGACGTCGTGCGCGACGTCCTCTTTCCTCAGCACCATCTCAGTACATCCCCGGGTCGACCTTGTGCCCGAACTCGGAGGCGCCGTACATCTGCAGCGCCCGCTCCGGGTCGTTCGCGGCGTGGACGCGGCCCGCATGGGCGTCCCGCCAGGCGCGCTGGAGCGGGGTGCCGTTGGCCAGCGCCCGGCCTCCGGAGGCCTCGAAGAGGAGGTCGATCGCGTCGATCGCCCGCTGCGTACCGAGAACCTGGTCGCGGCGGATCCGCAGCCGCTGGGTGATCGGGATCTTCTCGCCACGGGCGACGTGGGCCTGCTGCTCGCGGATGTTGCCCATCAGGAGCGCCCAGGCGGCGTCGATGTCGGAGGAGGCCGTCGCCACGCGCACCGCGGCGAACGGGTCGAGCGAGGCCTTCTCGCCGTACGAGGCGCGGACCCGGTTCTGCTGCATGGTCACGTGCTCGTCGTACGCACCACGGGCCATGCCGATGATCGGCGTGGTGATCGTGGTCGTGAACAGCGAGTGGAACTGCAGCTTGTAGAGGTCGCCGGTGTTCACGGCCTGCCCCGGGCCCTTGCACCGTCCGGTCTCGGCCATCGAGAGGGTGAAGGTCTCCGGGATGAAGACGTCCTCGACCACGATGTCGTTCGAGCCGGTCCCGGCCAGACCGACGACGTTCCAGACGTCGACGATCTCGTAGCGCTCGCGCGGCACCAGGAACGTACGGAAGTCGACCACCTGGCCCTCGTCGTTGAAGACGAGGCCACCCAGGAGCACCCAGGCGGCGTGCGCGCAGCCGGAGGAGAACGACCAGCGGCCGGAGAGGTTGAACCCGCCCTCGGTGAGCGAGGCCTTGCCCATCGGGGCATAGGAGGAGGAGACCCGGGTGTCGGGGTCCTCACCCCAGACCGCCTGCTGGGCCTCGTCGTCGAAGAGGGCGATCTGCCAGGGGTGCACGCCCAGGACGCTGGAGACCCAGCCGGTCGAGCCGCACGCCGAGGCGATGTCACGCACACAGGTGTAGAAGTCGACCGGGTCCGCCTCGAGGCCGCCGAAGCGGACAGGCTGCAGCAGCTTGAAGAAGCCGACCTCCTCCAGCTCCTTGACGCTCGACTCGGGAACGACCCGAAGACGCTCGGTCTCCTCGGCGCGCTCCCTGATCGTGGGCAGCAGGTCCTGCACCCCGTCCCTGACGGTCTGTGCGTCCTTGTTAGGGCGCTGTGTCGGTTCGCTCACCGCTCTGCCTTCCTGCATGGTGTCCCAGATTTCGTCGGGCGGCGCGGTTCGTGCGCTGCCGATGGATCAATACTAGAACACGTTTCAGTTTTGTCGAGTCCTCGGGCACGTTTCGTCGACTGTCGTCTATGGTAGAACGTGTTTCAGTTCTGGGATAGGCGAGGTTGAGGGAGCACCATGGGAAAGATGACTGAGGCAACCGACGACGAGGAGACCTACGACGTCGTCGTCGTGGGCGCCGGTGGCGCCGGGATGAGCGCCGCGCTGGCAGCCGCCCGCCGCCACGGGCTCGAGACCGTCGTCGTCGAGAAGAGCGCCTACTTCGGCGGATCGACGTCGCGCTCGGGCGGCGGAGTCTGGATCCCGCGCAACCACGTCCTCGAGGCGGCCCGCCAAAAGGACTCCCCCGAGGACGCCAGCCTCTATCTCGAGTCGATCGTCGGCGACGTCGTGCCCAGCGACCGGCGTGAGACGTTCCTCGACCGCGGCCCGGAGGTGCTCTCCTTCGTCTGCAAGAAGACGCCGGTGCGGTTCAGCTGGGTCCCCGACTACGCCGACTACCACCCCGAGGCCCCCGGGGGCCGCGGCGCCGGCCGCTCCGTCGAGCCGGTACCGCTCGACGCCCGGATGATCGGCGAGGAGCTCTCGCGACTGCATCCGCCCTATACGAAGTCGCCCGCCAACATGGTCGTCACCCAGGCCGACTTCCGGAAGATCAGCCTCGGCATGCGCACGCTCAAGGGCCCGATCACGATGGTCAAGATCGCGGTGGCCCGGATCCTCTCCGGCCTGCTCGGCAAGAAGATGTACGCCATGGGCGCAGCTCTCGCGATCGGGCTGCGCAAGGGGCTCATGGACGCCGGCGTCCCGATCAGGTACGAGACCGAGCTCGTCGGCCTGGTCACCGAGAACGGCCGGGTCGTCGGCGTCGAGGTGCGTCGCGGCGAGTCCGGTCCGACCACGGTGATCCGGGCACGGCTCGGTGTGATCCTCGGGTCGGGCGGCTTCGAGCGCAACCTGGAGATGCGGGAGAAGTATCTGCCCGCGCCAACCTCGGTCGAGTGGACCACCGGCGCCTTCTCCAACACCGGCGGCGGCATCCTGGCCGGGATCGCGGCCGGCGCGGACACCGACCTGATGGACGAGTCCTGGTGGGGGCCGACGATCCCGTTCCCCGGGCGGCCGTGGTTCGCGCTCGCCGAGCGCAATCTGCCCGGGTCGATCATCGTCAACAGCGCGGGCAAGCGGTTCATGAACGAGGCACTCCCCTACGTCGAGGCCGTCCACGAGATCTACAGGGGACAAGAGACTGGAGTCTCGCACGTCCCCTCGTGGCTGGTCTTCGACCAGCGCTACCGCAACCGCTACATCTTCGCCGGGCTCGGGCCGGGCCAGCCGTTGCCGGGCCGCTGGCTCAAGAGCGGGGTCGTAGTGAAGGCCTCGACGGTGGAGGCGCTGGCCGAGAAGATCGAGGTTCCCGTCGACGGCCTGCGCGAGACCCTGGACCGTTTCAACGGCTTCGCCGAGTCCGGCGTCGACGAGGACTTCCACCGCGGCGAGTCGACCTACGACAAGTACTACTCCGATCCCACCGTCAAGCCGAACTGCTCGCTCAACGTCATCGACCAAGCGCCCTTCTACGCGGTGAAGATGGCTCCCGGCGACCTCGGCACCAAGGGTGGCCTGGTCACCGACATGCGCGCCCGCGTCCTGCGACCCGACGGCTCCGCCATCGAGGGCCTGTACGCCGCCGGCAACGTCTCCTCCGCCGTCATGGGCCGCACCTACGCCGGCCCCGGCGCCACCATCGGACCCGCCCTCGTCTTCGGCTATCTAGCCGCCGAGGACTGCGCCACCACGCCCGAGAAGCCCCAGGACAAGGAGCACAGCTGATGCCCATCGATCCGACCAAGGCCATCGGCGCGGAGCTGCCGTCCCAGTCGTTCTCGTGGAGCTCGTCCGACGTACTGCTCTACCACCTGGGCATCGGCGCCGGCTCGCGTCCCGGTGACGCGACCGACCCGGCAGCACTGCGCTACACGCTGGACTCCGACGCGCTGACGGTGCTGCCGTCCTTCGGCGTCGTGGCCCCGACCTTCCACGTCACCGAGCCGCCCTCGCTCGACCTGCCGGGCTGCGACATCGACCTCGCCTCGGTGCTCCACGGCTCCCAGGAGATCAGCGTCGACGGCCCGATCCCCACCTCAGGCGAAGCCGTCGTCTCGACCCGGATCGCCGAGGTCTGGGACAAGGGCAAGGCCGCCGTCATCGTCCAGGAGGGCGTCGCCACCACCGCGGCGGGCGACCCGCTGTGGACCGTACGCTCCTCGATCTTCGTCCGCGGCGAGGGCGGATTCGGCGGTGAACGTGGGCCGTCCACCGCACTACCGGTCCCCGACCGCGCGCCGGATGCAGTGGCGGCGTACGACGTCACCGAGCAGCAGGCGCTGCTCTACCGGCTCTGCGGCGACCGCAACCCGCTGCACGCCGATCCGGAGTTCGCCGCGAAGGCCGGCTTCCCGAAGCCGATCCTGCACGGACTGTGCTCCTACGGGATCGTGCTGCGCGAGGCGACGGGGCTCCTGCTCGACGGGGACGCGACCCGGGTGGCCGGGTTCGGCGCCCGCTTCGCCGGGATCGTCTTCCCCGGCGAGACGATATCGATCGAAACCTGGGACGAGACTGGTCAACCGACCGGGAAGATCCTGGTCCGAGCCACGATCTCCTCCGACGATCCGGCCCGCCACGGCGCACCCGTGCTCGCCGACTGCTACCTGGAGGTGCGATGAGCCGCGCGGGGCGTAACTCGATGTGTAACACGCTGTTCGTAGGACTCCTCGCCCTGTTGGAACGACCGGATAGACCTACGAACGACGTGTTACACGCGCGGCGCGGGCCCCACGGGAGGACAGCATGAGCGGAACGGCACTGCCCGACGTACTCTCCCCTGCCGACGTCGAGGAGCGCTTCGGCGGCTGGTCGGAGGAGACCGACGTGATCGTGGTCGGCTTCGGCGTGGCCGGCGGCGCCGCTGCTCTGGAAGCGGTTCGCTCCGGGGCCCGCACGATCCTCCTCGAGCGCGCCGCCGAGCCCGGCGGGACCTCTGCGATGGCCGGGGGCCACTTCTACCTCGGCGGCGGCACCGCGGTGCAGAAGGCGACCGGCGTCGAGGACTCGGCCGAGGAGATGTTCAAGTACATCCGCGCGGTCTCCAAAGAGCCCGAGGACGACAAGATCCGGGCCTACTGCGACGACTCGGTCGAGCACTTCGACTGGCTCGAATCTCTGGGCTTCGAGTTCGAGCGCACCTTCTGGCCCGGCAAGGCCGTGATCCAGCCGGGCACCGAGGGGCTGATGTACACCGGCAACGAGAAGGTCCATCCCTTCCGTGACCTCGCCGTCCCGGCGCCGCGCGGCCACAAGGTGCCGGTCCCGGGCGACACCGGCGGCGCCAAGCTCGTCGTCGACCGGATGGCCGACCGCCTGGCCGAGACGTCGGCGGAGATCCGCTACGAGACGGGAGCCAGCAACCTGGTGATGGAGGGCGGAAGGGTCGTCGGGCTGGCGTGGCGCCGCTTCGAGGAGCGTGGCGCGATCCGCGCCAAGGCGGTGATCCTCGCCGCCGGCGGCTTCGTCGGCAACGCCGACATGGTCGCCGAGCACACCCCGAGGCTCGACGAGTTGCTCTTCCCGCTGGCCTCCACCTACGACGACGGCCTCGGGCTGCGCCTGGGCGCCTCGGCAGGTGGCCGCTGGCGGTTCATGGACGAGCCGTTCCAGACCGCGCCGTTCTATCCGCCCTCGATCCTGCTGACCGGGATCATCGTCAACAAGCACGGCAGGCGCTTCGCGGCGGAGGACTCCTACCACGCGCGTACGGCCGCCTTCGTCATGGAGCAGCCGGACTCGGCCGCGTTCCTGATCGTCGACTCCGCGCACATCGAGCACCCGAAGATGCCGCTGTGCCCGTTCATCGACGGCTGGGAGACGGTCGAGGAGATGGCGGCCGGCCTGGGCGTGCCCTTCGATGCCCTCGACGCCACCCTGACCTCGTACAACACTCATGCCTCCGACGGCGAGGACCCCGAGCTCCACAAGGCGGCGGAGTGGACCGAGCCGCAGGACACCGGACCGTGGGGCGCCTACGACCTCTCGCTGGGCAAGGCGATGTACGCCGGATTCACGATGGGCGGGCTGGCGACCACCGTCGAAGGCGAGGTGCGCCGCGAGGACGGCTCCACGATCGCGGGCCTGTACGCCGCGGGCGCCTGCGCGGCCAACCTCGCCCAGGACGCCAAGGGCTACGCCTCCGGCATGCAGCTCGGCGACGGGTCGTACTTCGGACGGCGGGCCGGCCGGCACGCCGCCGGGGTCGCGTGACCGGGCCCACAGCAGAGGCCATCCCGACGATCCCCGGTCGTTCGCTTCATCGGCGGTCCGCTAGAGTTTTACGACGTCCACCGACGAAGCGGTTGCCATATCACATATCTCTTCGAGCGTGAATGGCTTCGGTAAAAATCGGGACCTTGGGCCCTACGTTCGTTGTGACCCCTGCTGGTTATGTATACGCGACGCCACGGGCCTCGCCGCTGTCTGGCTGGCTCTCCCGACGCGTCCGCAGGACACGATCCCCGCCCGTCGCCTGTCGCCGAACTAGCCGAAAGGAATCCCCATGTTCGACTTCCGGAGCCCGGCCGGCCTCATGGTCATCGCCGCCCTGGTTGTCATCGCGCTCGTGGTGGTCGGCGCTGTCGCCGGCAACAGCCCCGCCTGACAGGCACCGAGCCTCCTGACCGACGGACCCGCAGGCCCCGGCTCGATGAGCCGGGGCCGCGTCCTTTTCTCTATCGACCGTTCGCCTCAGCGGGCGAAGACCGCCACCGACCGGGCCGGCACCGTGAAGGTTCCAGAGTCCGCCTCGAACGCGGACCTCTTCACCATCGCGTCGGCGCCCTCGTCCTGGATCGGGTGCAGGCGAAAGCCGGCACCCGCGGCGCTCTTCACCGTCTGCCGCTGCGTCGCCTTGGTCGCGTTGAAGACGATCACGAGATCACCCAGGCGCATGGTGATGACGCCCGGCGTCTCGTCCGTCCCCGAGAGCGGGAACGACAGCTTCTCCTGGACCTGACCGGTGGTGGAGAGGTGGAAGACCGGCTCCTCCGTACGGATCCTCAGCAGGTCCCGATAGGCGGCCGAGGCGCCCTCGATGTCCGGGCAGCCGGGGACGGAGGCCGAGGCCAGCAGCGGCTTGGCGTAGGGCCATTTGTCCGTGTTGTCCGCGGCCGGCGGCAGGCCTCGCCCGAAGCCGTTGCCCGCGTCGCAGTCCCAGGCGATGGCGTTGAACCAGTCCCCCGAGTCGTAGGAGTTGCGGTCCAGCGACTTCGAGCGCAGCAAGTCCGTGCCGGCCTGGGAGAGCGCCGGGCCCTGCGAGAGCGCGGCCGTCGCCATGGCGAGCACCTGCATCCGGGAGCGGTCCGCCGTGCTGGTCGAGGCGGGCAGCTTGAAGGTGAGCGCGTCGTAGAGCGTCTCGTTGTCATGGGCGTCGGCATAGGCGAGTGCGTCGCCCGGAGCCTCCGCGTAGCCGGCCGGTGAGCCGTTGTAGTCGACCTCCGAGCCCGAAACCCGGTTGCCCGCGGTGTCGGTGAACGAGTAACCGGCGAGGTTGCCGGAGAGCCCAACCTTGATCAGGTCCTGGTAGTGCAGCAGTCGCGCCCGCTGCTCCGCCTCTGTGCCGTTCGCGGTCGAGGAGTTGGGGTCGGTGTAGAGGCCGCTCGCGAAACCCTGGACGCCCGGGTCGGCGTCGAACGGGCCCCCGCCGCGTACGGCATCTCGGGCTCGGTCGCTGAACGTGGCGATGCCGGTGCCCGCCATGTTCTTCTGGGTGGCCTGCTCGAAGCGGGCGTCGTCGGCGACCTCGCCGAAGTTCCAGCCCTCGCCGTAGAGGACGATGCGCTTGCCGTCGACGCCGTCCTTCTCGAGCGTGAGCCCGTCGAGGGCCTGGCGGACCGCCAGGATGTTGGCCTTGGGGTGGTGGCCCATCAGGTCGAAGCGGAAGCCGTCGACCTTGTAGTCCTTCGCCCAGGTCACGATCGAGTCGACGACGAGCTTGCCCATCATCGTGTTCTCCGGGGCCGTGTTGGCGCAGCACGTGGAGCTGGCGACCGAGCCGTCGGCGAGAAGCCGCTGGTAGTAGCCGGGCACGATCTTGTCGAGCACCGACGTCTTCGCCTGGCCGCTGCTGGTGGTGTGGTTGTAGACCACGTCCATGACGACACGCAGGCCGTCCTCGTTCAGCGACTTCACCATCTGCCGAAACTCGACGGTCCGGTCCGTACCGTCCGGGTCGGTGGCGTAGGAGCCCTCCGGAACCGTGTAGTGGTAGGGGTCGTAGCCCCAGTTGTACGCATCGGTGGCGGCCGCCGCGGCGACACACTCCTGCTGCTGGTCGCTGTCGGCGGGATAGGCCGCGAGGTCGCAGTCCGGGACGGCCTGGTCGGCCTTCCGCTCCGGGATGGTGGCGATGTCGAAGGCGGGCAGCAGATGGACGTACGACGTCCCTGACTCCGCCAGCTTCCGCAGATGCCGCGACCCGTCGCTGTCCTTGTCGGCGAAGGCCAGATAGCCGCCCGGGCGGTCGTTGGTCTCGTCCTCGACCGAGAAGTCACGGATGTGGAGCTCCTGGATCTGGGCGTCCTTCATCGCCACGGCCTTCGGCTTCTTCAGGCTGGACCAGCCCTTGGGGGCGAGCGCCTTGTCGCCGAGGTCGACGACGAGGCTGCGCTCGGAGTCGGCGGTGAGCGCGACCGAGTAGGGGTCGGTGACCTTGTTGGTCACGACCTTCTGGACGCTCGGCGCCCACACCTTCACGCGGTAGCGGTACTCCTTGCCGCGCCAGGCCGCAGCGGGCCCGGTCACCGACCAGACGCCGCTGGCGTCGTCACGGCGCATCGGCACCGGCCCACGATCGGAGCCCAGCCGCCCGAGCTCGAGCGAGACCTCGTGGGCGGTCGGGGCCCAGACGGACAGCGTCACCTTGCTGCCCTTGAACACCGGTCCGAGCGAAGCCCTCTTCGCCTTCGCGGCGTAGAGGTCGTCCAGGATGCCCTGCGTCTGGACGCCGGTGCCCGTGACCAGGGCGCCGTTGCCGAGACGCTGGGTGAGCACGACCTGACCAGCGAGCGCCTCGCGGACGCGGTCGCGGTCTCGAGGGTCCACGGCGAAGACGGCGTAGTCCTTCAGGTGAGGGAACTTCGTCTTCTGCTCGTCGGTCAGCGACGAGTCCTGGAGCCGGAGCCAGCGGCCCTCGCTGCTGAGCGCGCCATCCTCGACGGTGATGCCGCCGTCGCGGTCATAGACCAGCTGCGTCGACAGCGCCGATCCGGCCGCCGTCTCCTTGGGCAGCACCACGGTCTCATGGTCGATCCACTGCGCCTGCGCCTTGCTCAGGTCGAGGTCGGGCGCCGACCCGACCGACGGCAGCAGGTAGCCGGTGTCGCCGGAGTTGAGCCAGACCTCGTGACCGTACGTCGTCAGGTCGAGCGAGCGGTCGTTCGGGATGTCCTTCTCGTCGCCCTTGTGGACGATGTAGTTCAGCGAGGTCGCGCCGTCGACCAGCGGCACCTCGAAGGTGACCCCGTAGGCGTCCTTGCCGGTGGGCGGCAGCGGCTTGGACCACTCGGTGGGATCGGCCGCACCGGTCCAGGTGTGCAGACCCCAGCCGTCGTAGTCGCCCTCGGCACGGTGCAGATGGATGACCGCCTTGGACGTGTCCGGCTCCGGGTAGACGCCGTCGGGCCTCGTGGTCTGCTGGCCGTCGTTGCCCGCCTCGACCCAGACCTCGCCGGTATCGGCGAGATCGATGGTGCGCTCGGGGCCGTCGGTGGTGCCGTCCTTCTCGACCGTGTAGGTCAGCGACGCGGTGTCGTCGGGCAGCGTGACCCAGGCGAAGGCGCCGTGGGCGTCGCGGCCATCGAACGCCGCGCTCTGGCCGCCCGCCTCGAGGGACCAACCGGTGTAGTCGCCATCGGCTCGCCGGTAGTGCACGACCGCGTAGTCGCGGTCGACGGCGCTTGGTCTCTCGGGCTCGGGCGCCTGCCCCGCGGTGGTCTCGGCGAGATCGCTCGCGGTGCGGCCGTCGCGGTCGACGACCACGGCCTTGTAGCGCACGGCGGTTCCGGCGGCGACGGTCGCGGGGACGTACTGGGTGATCTTGTAGGGGGCGTGGTCGACCGAGCCGAGCGTGCGCCACTTGCCGTCGCCGACCTGGGCGGCGAAGACGACGCGGGCGTCCGCGGTCTCCCCCGGGTCGGCGGAGAGCGTGACCGTGCCGGTGGCACCGTCGTCCGGGACGCTCAGCGACAGCGTGGGCTTCGCAGGAGCCTCGGGGAGCTCGGCCTCGGCGCGTAGGACGACCGAGGAGAGCGCCGGGACGGTCACCTCGATCGTGCCGTCGGCCGCCGTCCGTCCGGCGTCACCGCCGTAGATCGTGTCGAAGGCGGCCGACTCCACGGGCAGGGTGACGGTCTTCTCCTCGACCGCGTTGTTGACGGCGACCACGTACTCGCGGTTCTCGCCGGTACGCGAGAACGCGTAGACGGACTCCTCGGCGTAGAGCTCCCTGTGGGCGCCGTCGGCCAGCGCGGGGTGGTCCGTGCGGAGATTCGCCAGGGCGGCGATGGCGGCGTAGAGCGGGTGGGTGGGGTCGTACGCGTCGTCGGCGTGGGTGCGGTCGGTGCCGATCTGGTCGTCGTCGAGGTAGTCGGCGACCTTCGAGCCGAACAGCGTCTGGCGGGCGTCCTTGTCGCCGCCGGCGCCGGTGAAGCCCTGCTCGTCGCCGTAGTAGACGACCGGGTTGCCGCGGGAGAGGAACATCAGCTCGTTGGCGAGCCGGGCGCGCTGGACCAGCTCGGCGTCGGTCGCGTCCGGGTGGTCGGTGCGGAGGAAGGTGCCGATGCGGCCCATGTCGTGGTTGCCGAGGAAGGTGACCTGCTCGTAGGCGTTGGCCTTGTCGGTGGCGTACTTGTAGTCGTCGGCGAAGACTCCTGCTAGCCGGTCGGCCGGAGCGCCGAGGGAGGCGTAGGCGCGGGCCGCGTCCTGGAACGGGAAGTCGAGCGTGGCGTCGAGGCGGCCACGGGTGACGTACGGCGAGGTGACGTCGCTGTCGGCGGAGTAGACCTCGCCGAACATGAAGAAGTCCTCGCGGCCCTGCTTGGCGGCATAGGCGTCGAGGGCGGTCGCCCACTCGGTCCAGAAGTCCAGGTCGACGTGCTTGACGGTGTCGATACGGAAGCCGTCGATGTCGAAGTCGCGGACCCACGTCTGGTAGATCCTCGCCATCCCACGGGCGACCTCGGGGCGCTCGGTCCAGAGGTCGTCCAGGCCGCTGAAGTCGCCGTACGTGGTCGACTCGCCCTCCCAGGTGGAGTCGCCGCGGTTGTGGTAGAGCGTCGGGTCGTTCAGCCAGGACGGCACCATCTCGCCGGTGTTCGCCGGGGTGTAGGGGAACGAGTCCTCGTCGACCTTCCTGCGGTCCGAGGACGGCTCGGCGTCGTCGAAGGGGCGGCCCTCGGTGTCGAGGTAGGGGAAGGCGCCCTTGGGGCGGTAGCCGTACTTCTTCTCCGCATAGTCGACGGTGTCGGCGGTGTGGTTGGTGATGACGTCGAAGAAGACCTTCATGCCCTTGCCGTGAGCCTCGTCGATGAGCGTCTCGAGGTCCTCGTTGGTGCCGAAGTGCGGGTCGACCTGGGTGAAGTCGGTGATCCAGTAGCCGTGATAGCCGGCCGAGGCGTTCTCGCCCTCGCCCTGGACGGGCTTGTTCTTGAAGATCGGCGCCATCCAGATCGCGGTGGTGCCGAGGCCCTTGATGTAGTCGAGGCGCTCGGTGATGCCCTTGAGGTCGCCGCCTTGGTAGAAGCCCTTGTCGGCGGGGTCGAACCCGGTCTCGGTACGGCTGCCGGTCAGGCCACCCTGGTCGTTGGAGGTGTCGCCGTTGGCGAACCTGTCGGGCAGGACGAAGTAGAACTGCTCCTTCGTCGCCTCGTGACGGGCCGGCTCGGCAGCCAGCTTGGCGTCCGACGGCGGCTTCGGGGCGGCGGCGGTCGCCGACTCCGACGTGGCCGTCTGCAGCACCGTCGCGAGCAGTGCGGTCGCGAGCGCGGTCGCTGCGATCCTGGGCGCGCGGTGTGCGCCACTTCTTCGATTCACCTTGAGGGCCTCTCTGGATGGTGCGGGGGCATGCGGTGGAGACCGACCGTCCGGCGCCCATGGGGGCGGCGCCGGACGATCGGCCGAGGGGGATGTCAGCCGCAGGTCGTCGCGCCGACGTGCAGCGCGAGTGCGGTGTTGGGCCCGAGGGTGGCGGTGAACTGGCCGGAGCCGTTCACCGTGAGGTTCTTGCCGCTCTGTACGTCGCAGTAGGTGCCCGCTGCCAGCGACGTCTGGAACGTGCGGCTCAGCGACGAGGACTCGTGGTTGATCGCGACGTACGCCTTGCTGCCGCGACCGAAGGCGATGGCGTCGGCGCCGTTGTCCCACCAGTCGGTGACGGCCTGGCCGCGGGCGGTGTTGCGGAAGGCGACCATCTTCTTGATCTCGGGCCAGGCGTGCTGGCACTTCCAGCCGTCCTGCCAGCAGGCGTTGACCGCACCGGCGTTGGGCGGGCCGGCGTCCTTGTCGCTCCACTCGTAGCCGGAGTGGACGTCGGGCGAGCCGTAGGGCCAGGCCAGCATGAAGACGTTGGCCAAGGTGTAGTTGGCGCCGTCCTTGTAGCTGAGCGTGTCGCCGCCACGCTCGGTGTCGTGGTTGTCGACGAAGACGGCCGAGCTGCCCGAGGCCATGTAGCCCCAGCCCTCGCCGTAGTTCCTCAGGTAGGCGAGGTTCTCGTTGTTGAAGACCCGCTTCAGGTCGCGGGCGTAGCGGAACTCCTGGACATCGCCGTTGCCCAGGTACTCGCTGGGCGAGACCGCTTCCCCCGCGCCGTAGATGGCCTCCTGCTTCCAGTAGGCGCCTGGGTTGGTCAGGCGGGACTTGATGTCGGCGAGGTCGGCGGCGGCCATGTGCTTGGCGGCGTCGATCCGGAAGCCGTCGACGCCGAGCGAGAGCAGGTCGTTGAGGTAGCCGGCGATCCTGCCGCGTACGTAGTCCTCGCCGGTGTCGAGGTCGGCGAGACCGACCAGCTCGCACTCCTGGACGTTGAACCGGTCCTGGTAGTTGCCGATCGTGGCGGTGCAGTTGTCGAAGTCGTAGGAGGAGTAGAGGCCGGGGTAGTCGTACTTGCCGTAGGACGAGCCGCCGGTGCCGGTGCCGGACCCCGCGGACATGTGGTTGATGACGGCGTCGGCGACGACCTTCACGCCGGCGGCGTGACAGGTGTCGATCATGTTCTTGAAGGCGGCACGGTCACCGAGGCGTCCGGCGATCCGGTAGCTGACGGGCTGGTAGGACGTCCACCACTGCGAGCCTTGGATGTGCTCCTGGGGCGGTGAGACCTGGACGTAGCCGTAGCCGGCCGGGCCGAGGGTGCTGGTGCACTCTCGCGCCACCGAGGCGAACTTCCATTCGAACATCACCGCGGTGACGTCCTTGTCTCCCGGTGGCGCGGCCTGTGCTGGGGCCGAGACCGGGATCGTGAGCGCGGCGACAGCGCCAGCCGAGAGGGCAAGTGCGGCAGCCATGGCTCTTCTCGTGATGAATCGTCTGGCCATGGTTCCTCCTAGGTCGAAGGTTGAATCTTGCTGCAAGATCTTGCAGACAGACCGTAGAGTGATCGACATCACACGTCAACCCATCGGTCCTTGCCGCTGCAAGAGCTTGCGCAAAATTTCAGCGCCTTGCGTCGACCTGATCAGGAGGAGGTGAGCACCAACCCGCTCGTGGGTACGCCTGTACCCGCGGTGACGAGCACATGGGCGGCACCGGTGACCTGGTTCACCGAGGTGCCGCGTACTTGGCGTACGCCTTCGGCGATGCCGTTCATCCCGTGTAGGTAGGCCTCGCCGAGCTGCCCGCCATGGGTGTTGACGGGCAGGCTGCCGCCGAGCTCGATGGCCCCGTCGCGCACGAAGTCCTTCGCCTCTCCCCTGCCGCAGAAGCCGAGCTCCTCGAGCTGCATGAGTACGTAGGGGGTGAAGTGGTCGTAGAGCACTGCCGTGTCGATGTCGGCCGGGGTGAGGCCGGACTGGCGCCACAGATCATTGGCGACCACCCCCATCTCAGGGATGCCGATCTCGTCGCGGTAATACGAGGTCATCACGTACTGGTCGGAGGCGCTGCCCTGGGCTGCCGCGGCGATGTGGACCGGCGGGTTGGGCAGGTCGCGGGCCCGCTCCGGGCTGGTGACGACGATCGCGACGGCGCCGTCGGACTCCTGGCAGCAGTCGAGCAGATGGAGCGGGTCGGCGATCATCCGGGAGGCCTGATGGTCCTCGAGGGTGATCGGCTTCTGGTAGAAGAACGCGGCGGGGTTGGTCGCGGCGTGGCGGCGGTCGGCGACGGCGACGGCGCCGAAGTCCGCGCTGGTCGCGCCGTAGTCGTGCATGTAGCGCCGCGCCTGCATGGCGACCGTCGCCGCGGGGGTCGAGAGCCCGAGCGGATAGGTCCAGGCGTTGTCGATGCCGTTGGTGTTGACCTGCTGGGCGGCCCAGGGCTGCACCTGGCCGAACCGCTGGCCCGAGCGCTCGTTGAAGCCGCGGTAGGCGACCACCACGTCCGCGACACCGGTGGCCACCGCCATCGCGGCCTGCTGGATCGTCGCGCACGCCGCGCCGCCGCCGTAGTTGATCCGCGAGAAGAACCGTAAGGAGCCGAGACCGAGCTCGCGGGCCAGCGCGATCTCGGAGCTGGTGTCCATGGTGAACGTGCTCAGCCCGTCGACGTCGGCCGGGGTGAGCCCGGCGTCCTTCAGGGCGGCTCTGGTCGCCTCGACGGAGAGCTGGAGCTCGGAGCGCCCGGACTCCTTGGAGAACTCGGTCGCGCCTATCCCGACGATCGCGGCCTTCTTGTGCAGGCTCATGCGGCGACCTTCACCGTTCCGGTCACGTGCGCTCCGATCGAGACCGCGCCGGTGACGGCGATCGTGGCGACCCCGTCGGTGACGTCGGTGATCTCGCCCGAGAACGACAGCGTGTCGTAGGGGTAGGCCGGCACGCCCAGCCGGATCGAGATGCCCTTGATCTGCACGTCGGTCCCTGCCCAGTCGGTGACGTAGCGCTCGCACAGCGCCGTCGAGGTCAAGATGTTCATGAAGATGTCCTTCGAGCCGGCCGCCTGGGCACGGTCGCGGTCGTGGTGCACGTCTTGGAAGTCGCGCGTCGCGATCGCCGTCGAGACGACCAGCGTCGGGGTGATCGGGAGCTCCCAGACCGGGATCTCGTCGCCAGCCTTCATCACGGTTTCCTCCTCCAGATCGGGAGCGTCAGCTCCTCGTCGATGACGTTCCAGTCGACGACCAGGCCCTCGCCGATCTTCAGGGCGTTCTCACCCTCCGGCGGCACGCCGGTCACCTCGGCCACCATGCGTACGCCCTCGGGCAGACCCAGCAGCGCCACCACCAGCGGGAGCTCCTTGCCGGGAAGCTTCGGGGCATGGACGACGGTGAACGAGTAGACGGTGCCCTCGCCCCGGGCGACGACATGGCTACGGTCGTACGCCTCGCAGCTCAGGCATGCCGGCCCCGGCGGGTGCCGCAGGGTGCCGCAGGCGTTGCAGCTCTGGATCCGGAGCTCCTGCTTGGCGGTGCCTTCGAAGAAGTACGCGTTGTCGCGGCCGATCACGGGTCGCACGGGGCCGCTCATGAGGCACTCCCCTTCGGGATGAACTTGAGGACACGGAACAGCATGGTCGCGACTCTTTCCTCGCCGACGTACCAGGTGCTCTTCGAGGTCACGAAGTAGCCGACGCCCATGCCGGTGCTCTTCGGGCCGACGACCGAGTCGAGCGCGGTGGTGACACGGACCTGCTCGCCGACGCGGAGGTAGCGGTCGTAGGACTGCTCGGAGTTGGTGCCGAGGACGCCCTTGAAGCCGGCGTCGGTGAGCACGCTCATCATCGCATGGAGAGGATCACGGTCGGGGTGCCGCCCGCCTTGTCCGTACATCGTCCAGACCTGAGCCATCGACGGCGGCGCCTCGCCCTGATGGAAGCGCTCCGACTCCAGGCCCATCGCCTCGAGCCAGTTGTTGATCGTGGGCTGGTTGACCGGGTCGCGGGCGCCGCGCTCCGCCGCCTCGCCCCACGCCTTGATCTCCTCGGCGGCGGCCATGATCTTCTCATGGACGGCCTCGTCCAGCAGGCTGTGCACATCTCGGGGCTCCTCGCTCATCGGGCCACCTCCGTAGCGCGAGCGCCAGAATACGGACGCGGCCCGATGATGGACCCCACGGTCGCTCGCTGACGCTCGCTCATCGCGGCACCCTCGGCATCCCGAGACCGAACATCGCGATCAGCTCGCGCTGGACCTCCTGGACACCGCCGCCGAAGGTGAGCACGAGATTGCGCTTGGCCTGGGCGTCGAGATAGTCGAGCAGGCTCTTCGTGACCGGATCTCCAGGGTCGCCGTGACGGTGCACCAGCGCGATCAGGTCGGCGAGCAGGTGCTGGACCTGGTCGGCGGCGAAGACCTTCGACGCGGACGCGTCCGCGACCTCGATCTCGTCGGCCTCGCCGGCCTTGGCGACCGCCCAGTTGAGGAGCTCGTTGACCCGGAAGACAGCGGTGGTCTTCCCGATCAGCGCGCGTACGTCAGGGCTGTCGGTGACCCCCTGAGACCTCGCCCAGCCGAGGACCCGGTCACGCAGGCCCTCGATCCGTCCGGCGGGGCCGAGCATCACTCGCTCGTGGTTGAGCTGGGTCGTGATCAGCTTCCAGCCCTTGTTCTCCTCCCCCACCAGCATGTCGGCGGGGACCCGGACGTCGTTGAAGTAGGTCGCGTTGACGTGGTGGGATCCGTCGGCGGTGATGATCGGGGTCCAGGAGAAGCCCGGGTCGGTGGTGTCGACGATGAGGATCGAGATGCCCTTGTGCTTGGGGGCGTCCGGGTCGGTGCGTACGGCCAGCCAGATGTAGTCGGCCGCATGGCCGCCGGTGGTCCACAGCTTCTGGCCGTTGACGACGTAGTGGTCGCCGTCCAGCCTTGCCGTCGTGCGGAGCGAGGCGAGGTCGGTGCCCGCCTCGGCCTCGGAGTAGCCGATCGCGAAGTGCACCTCGCCGGCGAGGATCCGGTTGAGGAACATCTCCTTCTGCAAAGGAGTGCCGTAGCGGATCAGCGTCGGGCCGACCGTCTGCAGGGTCACCGCCGGCAGGTGCACGTCGGCGTACTGGGCCTCGTTCGCGAAGATCGTCTGTTCGACCTCGCCGAGTCCGTGGCCGCCGTACTCCTTCGGCCAGCCGACGCCCATCCAGCCGTCGTCGCCCAGCTGCTTGATGAGCTTCTGGTAGGTCGGGCCGTGCCGGTCCCAGGAGCCCTCGGGGCCGGGGTCGCCTGGCTCGTCCTCGTGTGAGAGACCGCTGAAGTAGGCTCTGACCTCGGCTTTCAGGGAACGCTGGGCCTCGGTCAGCTCGAGGTTCTTGGCCTCGTCGGTCTCGACCGGGACGGCGGCGGCCGGCGTGTCGAGCAGGTGGGCGATGTCGGTTCCCCAGGTGGTGAACGCGAGCAGCGGGTAGGTCACGTCCACTCCCATGCCGCCGTGGAGGTGGTGGCAGGTGCGGAAGGCGGATGGCGCCACCTGGCTGGCCCAGTAGGCGGCCACCCTCAGGTCCGTGGCGGAGGAATGTCCGCTGGTCACGGCGGCGACCGCGTTGTCGGCGGCGAGGTCGAGCGTGCGGGAGGCGACGTAGACGTCCGCCATCTGCAGCGCGACCGCCTGGAACTCGGCCAGCGCCCGACCGAACTGCCGCCGCCCGGAGACGTACGCCGCGGTCAGGTCGCGCGCTCCGGCCAGCATCCCGGCACAGGTCACCGCCAGTCCGGCGGTCGTCAGCCCGGTCAGAGCCTCGTAGGCGCCCTCGTCGAGCACCTCGGCCGGGGCGTTCTCGAGCACGAGAGTGTGCTGCGGGACGGTGCTGGACGTGCTCGCCGGGAGCAGGGTCACGCCCTCGGCGGACGGGTCGACGAGCACCACGACGGGCCGCTCCCCCGCCGTCGCGGTGACCAGGAGGAGGGAGGCGTCCACGGCGTAGGTCACGGCGGTCTTGCGTCCCGAGACCGTGCCGTCTCGGAAGGTGGTGGTCGGCACTTCGGGCCGCCCGCGCTCGAGCCAGGCCGGAGTGAGCACCGTCTGACCGGAGGCGACGCCGGGCAGGAACCTGCGCTGCTGCTCGGGGGTGCCGTGACCGGCCAGGGTCAGGGCGCCGACCGCCAGGGTCTCCCATACCGGCACGCGCACCGCCTGGCGTCCGGCCTCGTGCAGCAGCACCGCGATCTCGCCGAGCCCGAAGCCCTCTCCGCCGTATGCCTCCGGCACCGGCAGCGCGGTCAGCCCGGCACTCGCCCAGGCCGACCAGTCACCGCGGTCGGAGTCGCGGGCGAGCACCTCGGTCACCACACTGCGTACCGCATCGAGTGTCTCGTCTCCCATGGACAGAACTGTAACGTGTTCTAGTTTGCATGTCAGCAGTGTGGCCCTCGGTGGCCCACTAACCTCGCATCATGGCCCGACTTCCTCGTGCACACACCGTCCGCCAGGCCGCCCTCGCCGCCCTCGCCGCCAACGCCCTGTGGCCGCCCGTCGACCGGACCGGGCCGCGCGGCGCGATCGGTTCCTTCGCCGCCGGCTGGCTCGCCGGCGACCTGGCTCCGCAGCTGCTGGCGCTCGGCATCGCGGACACCGCAGTCTCGGCCGCCCGGCGCAAGGTTTCGCCGCTCGGGCTCGCGCTCGCGGGCGCTGCCGCCGCCGGCTTCGCGCTCAACGCCTACCGCGCCGGCTCGGCACGCGGCCTTCTCGAGGAGGCGCTCACCCAGACCCTAGGAGCGCCCCCGGGCGAGCGGACGCCGCTCGACCTCGCCCAGCTCGCCCGGCCGTTCCGGATGAAGAACCCGGCGGTCGAGGTGATCCGTGACATCGCGTACGCCGACAGCGACAGCAGCCGCGCCAGGCTCGACGTCTACCGCCCGGCCGGGGTCGAGGTCATCACGGCGCCCGTGCTCTTCCACGTGCATGGTGGCGCCTGGACCTTGGGCTCCAAGGAGCAGCAGGGACAGCTGCTGATGAACCGGATGGCCGCCGCCAACGGCTGGGTCTGCGTGACGATCAACTACCGGCTCGCGCCCAAGCACCGCTGGCCGGCGCAGATCGTCGACGTGAAACGCGCCCTGGCGTGGGTGCACGAGCACATCGCCGACTACGGCGGCGACCCTGACTACGTCATCGCGACGGGCGGTTCGGCGGGCGGTCACCTGGCCGCGCTCGCAGCGCTCACGCCTGGTTTCGCGCCGTTCCAGCCCGGGTTCGAGGACGCGGACACACGGGTCGCCGCCTGCGTACCGTTCTACGGGGTCTACGACGTGGCCGGCGACGACGGGGACCGCTACACCGCCCGGGTGCGCGATGGACTGTGGGCCCAGAAGATCATGCCCGAGGGCGCCACCATCGAGGACTTCCGCCAGGCCTCACCGATCAACCACATCACCGAGGACGCCCCCGACTTCTTCGTGCTCCACGGAGCGCTCGACACGCTGGTCTCCAAGCGCCAGGCCCTCTCCTTCGTCGCTCGGCTGCGCGAGGTGTCGAAGGCGACGGTGACGTACGTCGAGATGCCGGGCGCCCAGCACGCCTTCGACGTCTTCGGCGGCATCCGGGCCCACCACGCCGTGGCGGCGGTCGAGCGCTGGCTGCTGTGGCATCGCGAACGTGCCGGTGCCCGACTCGGCTGAGGGCGGTTCAGCGGTTCAGCGCGGGAGGCCGAGCAGGTGCTCGGCAGCCACGTTGCGGAGCACCTGGGTGGTGCCGCCGGCAATGGAGAGACAACGGGTCAGCTGGGACTGGTGCAGATCCTCGCGCACCTGGGGGTCGTCGGTGAGGGCGAGCGGGCCGAGGAGGTCGACGACGAGCTCAGAGGCGTCCTGACGGTTGCGTACGGTCAGGAGCTTGGCCACCGACGACTCCGCCCCGGGTCCGCGGCCGGCGAGCGCCTTGAGCGTGGAGCGGACACCGAGCAGCGCGCACACCGAGGAGAGCGCGACCGCGTGACCGATCCGGGCGAGATCGGCCTCGCCTCGGCCCGGCGCCAGCGCAACCGCGCGCTCGACACTGCCACCGAGGTTGGTCGAGGCCATCGCGACCCGCTCGTTGGCCAGCGTCGTTCGAGCCAGGCGCCAGCCGCCGTCGACATCACCGACGACGAGCTCGTCGGGCACGAAGACCCCGTCGAGGAAGACCTCGTTGAAGAGCGCGTCCCCGGTCAGCTCGCGCAGCGGGCGGACGTCGATCCCCTCGCTGCCCATGTCGACCAGGAAGTAGGTGATGCCGTACTGTTTCGCGCCCTGGCGCCTGGCCTCCTCCAGGGCGGTGGTGCGCGCCAGGCAGATCGCCCAGTCGGCATCGGCCGCGAGCGAGGTCCACACCTTCTGGCCGGTCAGCCGCCAGCCGCCGCGGTGTCCTGAGCTTGTCGAAGGGTCGACGCGCTCGGCGCGGGTCGCCAGCGAGGCCAGATCGGAGCCGGCGCCGGGCTCGCTGAAGAGCTGGCACCAGGTGATCTCGCCACGCAGCGAAGGCTCGACGAACCGCTCCCGCTGGGCGTCCGTACCGTGCTTCAGGATGGTCGGCACGGCCCATCCGGCGATCTTGATGTCAGGACGGGCGACTCCGGCAGCGGCGAGCTCCTCGTCGATGACGATCTGCTCGACGGGACCGGCACCGAGACCGTACGGAGCGGGCCAGTGCGGCGCGAGGTAGGCCGCGTCGACGAGCGCGTCACGGCGCGATGCCTCGGGGAGGGCGGCGATCGCCGCGACGGCCTCGCGCACCCGGGGGCGCGCCTCCTCGTCCTTGCCGTCGAGGTCGACACGGACCGAGCGACGGATGCCGGCGACGGCGTGTCCGGCCAATGCGACCGCGTGGGCGTCCCCGCCACCGAGGAGGCTGCGCAGGGCGACCGCGCGGCGCAGGTAGAGATGGGCGTCGTGCTCGAAGGTGAAGCCGATGCCCCCGAGGACCTGGATGCAGTCCTGGGCCGCCCGGACCGCTCCGTCCAGCGCGATCACGCCAGCGACCTCGGCAGCGAAATCCCACTGACTGGCGTCACCCGGCTCGGACAGCGCGGTCTCGGCCGAGGCGGCCGCGTCCCAGGCGGTCGCAGCCACCGCCTCCGCGGTCTCCAGCATCTGCGCGCACAGGTGCTTGATCGCCTGGAACGACCCGATCGGCGCGCCGAACTGCTCGCGCACCTTCGCGTACTCCACCGCCGTCGACAGGCACCACTGCGCGATGCCGGAGGCCTCTGCCGCAGCGAGCGTGAGGGCCGTACGCCGCACCGCCTCGCTCCGCAGGCCGGGGACCTCGACCGCCTCGCCGGCATCGATGTCGACTCGCACCTCGGTCACCCGCCTGGTCAGATCAGGACCGGCCTGGGGACGTACGTCCGCTTGCTCCGCGGCCAGGAAGAACCAGCGCTCCTCGCCGTCGCCACCACGAGCGCCGAGCAGCAGGTGGGCCGCTCCCCCGCCGTCGTAGACGACCGGAACGGTGCCCGCGAGCCGATCTCCGAGCTCGAGGACCGGGTCGAGCGCGATCCCGCAGCCGCCGGCGACGACCGCATCGACCATGTCGTCGAGCCCGGCCCCTCCCGCATGAGAGGCGGCGACCGCACTGCCCAGCAACGGGCCTGGGAGCAGCTCGTGGGCGCAGGCCTCGAGAGCGACGGCCGCGTCCAGCAGCGTTCCACCACCACCGTTCGGCTCGGGGGCCGCGATCCCGGCGACGCCGTACGCCTCGACACCGCGCCACACCTCGTCGAAACCAGCAGAGGCGGTGCCCTCCGCGGCACGTGCGATCGCGACGCCGCCCAGCCCCTTGGCCCAGTCGCGCAGGCTCTCACTGAGGGCTTGGTGTTCGTCGGTGATGCCGATCGGCACAGGGACCTCCTACTGTTTCCGCCTGGTTCCGCGGCCTTCAGGAATAGAGACTGATGTAGAACGTGTTACAAGTCTAGACTCACGAAGGAACGTGTTTCACTCTCGGGCGTCGTTGCGGTTAGCCTGAGAGCCACAGATCGAGATCCGGTCATAGTCCTAGGGGGACAACCAGTGACGTCCGTCAGCACGGAGCCACGCGACACCGACGGCCCGAGTCCGGCCACCGCACCCACGGGCGGTTCCGCGGCCCAGCGAGAGCGCCGCCGGCGCATTCTCGACGCCACGATCAGCCTCGCCGCCGAGGGCGGCTTCGACGCGGTGCAGATGCGCGCCGTCGCCGAGCAGGCCGAGGTCGCGCTCGGCACCCTCTACCGCTACTTCCCCTCGAAGATCCACCTGCTGGTCTCGGCGCTGGCGCGCGAGTTCACCAAGGACGTCGACCGCTCCGCCATCCGCGCGACGCCGGGCGAGACCGCCCACGAGCGGATCATGTACGTGCTCAACCGCCGCACCCGCGCCCTGCAGAAGCAGCCCAAGCTCACCGAGGCCCTGGTGCGTGCCTTCATGTTCGCCGACCAGTCGGTGACCGGCGAGATCCACGAGGTCGGCACCAGCCTGACCACCGTCATCGCCCGCGCCATGCACGGCACCCCCGACCACGGCGAGGTCACCGAGGAGGAGGCCGCCATCATCCGGATCATCTCCGACGTATGGCTCTCCGCCCTCATCTCCTGGGTCACCGGCCGCATGGACGAGAAGGACGTCGAGAAGTCGATCGACGTGGCCGTACGCCTCCTGCTGCGCTGACCCGCGCCGAGGCGTCACCCCCACCGACCGAAGCGTCACTCCCGTCGATCGAGTCGGCACGTCGCTGACTTCTCGCGCGTCCTACGTGACGTCTCGGCCGACGTTGGTGACGTCTCGTCCTATTGGCAGTCAGCCGGTATGGCGCGCGAGGACGCTTCCTCAGGCGTCATCGCGCGGTGATCGCACTCGATGCCCCAGATGAGCTCGTAGGGACGGTCCTCGATGAAACCCGTGATGGCGAACGGACGGTCGCCAGGTGCTTCGATCGTCATCGTCTCGCGCTCACCGTGGTCTACGTAGTCGGCTTCGAGCACCCACTGGCAGGTGGGTCCCGCACTGGTCGCCTCGATCGAGATCACCACCGTCTCGCCCTTGGCGAGCGTGATGGCCCCGTCGTCGAAGTACGCCGAGCCGTCAGCGACCGAGAGCAACTGCGGCACCTTCGCGTCGATGGCAGTCTTCAGCGCGATCTTCTGGCTCTCGCCCTGGGGGATGTCGTCGACGAGAACGCCATCCTCCAGCCGTCCCGTGCACGGCCCGGTCCGCTCGGGCCGCAGGTCTGTGATCACGACAGGGTCGCTGTGTCGCCCGACGAGAGTCACCTCCCAGGTGATCCGGCCGGAGGCGTACCACTCGTGCTGCGCCTCCCAGTCGGGATCGTTGACCGAGTTCCGCGCGTCCTCCTGGTTCTCGAACCTCGCCTCAGCCGGATCCGGGATCAGCACGGGCCCGCTCACCGGCTTCCGACGTACGTCCACCACCTTGATGCCGGTGCCCGGCTCGCTCCAGCCGTCGGGCAGGAGGCCGGCGAACATGCTCTGCAGTCCGGAGCTGAAGGTCGCACCCAGCGCGACCAGGATCACGCCCACGACCCAGGTGAGGGGCTTCTTCGCCAGCGAGGTCAGCCGGCCCTGCTCGCCTTTCCGAGGAGCGTCGGTCTCAGCCGACCTCTGCTTCGGCTGCTTCGATTGTTTTGGCCGCTTCGACTGCTTCGCCATCGGTCTGCACTCCTCTCGAGAGTCGGTGGGCGAGGACCACGGCGACACCGGTCAGCCACCCGAAGCAGGCAGCGAACCGAACCCCGTCCGCAGCCGTCTCAAGGGCCCAGTAGAGCGCCGACCCAGCGAACTCCGCCTGCTGAAAGAACGCGCCCTCGAGCAGTCCGACGGCGGCGGCGAGCACCGCCACCAGACCCCAGCACTGCACGACGATGCCGAACGCACCCGGACCACCCTCGGGCGGCCAGCGCGCCACGACCAGGTAGATCGCCAGCCACACCAGCACCACCAGGACGGCCGACGTTACCGCACGCGGCAGCCAGATCGAGGTCTCGAAGCTGCCACCGAGCGCGTACGGATCGTTCGGGGCCGACAAGGTGGCGTGGGCGAACCAGACCAGGCGAACCCAGGCCTGACGCGGGCTGACCTCCGCGCCGTACGGGTCGGCATCCGGGCCGTAGTCCCAGACGAACCCGCCGACGAGCGCCAGCACGAGCGTCGGCAGCGAGCCCCAGGTGGCGATCCGCGCCGCCCGCGCCCGCCCGGCCGATGTCTTGAGCGCTGTCTCGGGCGCTTCCGCCGCCGTGACGGAATCACCGGTTCCGCCATCACCGCGCAGGGCGATCGCTGCGACCGTCGCGAACGCCGAGGCCGCGTACGCCGCGTAGCCCCCGAAGACACCCACCACCAGGCCGAGCCAGATCCCGTCGCCGGGCAGCGCCCAGACGACCGTCGGCAACGACTCCAGGCCACCGCGGATCCCCCGGACCGTCTGGACGACCACGAAGAGGTTCGTCAGCCCACCCGCGAGCACGCTCGCGCACAGCACCCGGCCGGCGACGGCGAAGGCACCCTCGGAGCCGGTCCACAGGCTCGCGTAGACCAGTCCGGCGAGCAGGGCGACGAACACCACCGTCGGCCACCCCGAGGCGGGCGCGACGGGATACCCCTCGACCATCACCGCCGAGCCCCATAGGAACCTGAACCCATCGATCATCCGTCCCAGCACGTCTCCGAACCAGCCGTGGCCACGCGAGCTCCACAGAGCCGAGACGTCGCCGACGTGGACGGGAATCACCAGGACCAGGCTGTAGAGGAACGCGAAGACGCTGAGCACCGCAAGGGTGGCGATCGCGCTGCGCCGTCGAGACAAGTTCTGATCGCCTTCGGTTCGTCCCCGCTGACTGAAACCTTCCTGCGGCAGTATGCCGGAGACCGCCGATCGAATCCGCACCTTTGGCGTGCCGAATCGGTAGTTGTGGGTGACGAAACGGCGGTTTCGTCACCCACGACTACATTCTCAGCGCGCCATTTCTACCGACTCGGCCGGCGTAGGTGACGCCTCGGCCGACGCGGGCGACCTCTCGGCGTCAGCCGCCGTAGGCGTGGGTGGCGGTGGCGCCGCCGTCGATGGCGATCTCGGCGCCGGTGACATAGCTGGACTCGTCGGAGGCCAGGTAGACGTAGAGCGGGGCGATGTCCTCGGGGTGGCCGACGCGCTTGAGGGCGACCTTGGAGGCGCCGAACTCCATGGCGGCGTCGTCGGCGCCGACACCGCGGGTCATCGGGGTGTCGATCATGCCGGGGTGGACGGAGTTGACCCGGATGCCACTCGGGCCGAGCTCGAGGGCGGCGGCCTTGGTCATGCCGCGGATGGCGAACTTGGTGGAGGTGTAGCCGGCGACGAACGCCATCCCGGCCAGGCCCTCGATCGAGGATGCGTTGATGATCGAGCCGCCGCCGTTCTCCTTCATCGTGGAGATCACCGAGCGCATCCCGAGGAAGCAGCCGAGCGTGTTGACCCGCCACAGCAGCTCGAACTCCTCGACCGGCTGGGTCAGGATCTCCCCGAAGCGCAGGATGCCGGCGTTGTTGGCGAGGACGTTGACCGGACCGTACGTCGCGGCCGTCGCGGCCACCAACGCCGTCCAGGACTCCTCCGAGCTGACGTCGTGATGCACGAAGAGCGCGGACTCCCCCAGCGAGTCGGCGAGCAGCTTGCCCGGCTCGTCTGCCACGTCGGCGATCACCACCTTCGCACCCTCGGCCACGAATCCGCGCGCGATCGCGGCGCCCTGCCCCTGCGCACCACCGGTGACGATCGCGATCTTGCCGTCGAGACGTGCCATCACTGCTCCTCTTGGTCCTTCAGCTTCAGCTGCATGATCGAGTCGGCCGAGAAGCCGGCCTCGGGGTCACGGTCGGCGAACCAGCCGCCGACCTGCTTGTCGAGCGAGTCCAGATCCCAGGCCGCGTTGTCGAACCGCTCGGCCACCGTGGGCGGCGCCAGGACGGCGATCATCCCGCCGTAGACGACGAAGACCTGCCCGGTGATCGCGGCAGCGGCCGGGGAGGCGAGGTAGGTGACCAGCGGCGCCACGTGCTCGGCACCGTAGGAGTCGCCCGAGAGCACGCCCTCGGTCATCGCCGTCGCGGCCCGCGGGCAGATGGCGTTGGCGCGTACGCCGGAACGGCCCATCGAGCGGGCGGTCGACATCGTCAGCGCGGTGATCCCGGCCTTCGCGGCCCCGTAGTTGGCCTGTCCCGGCGGGCCGGACAGGAACGCCTCCGAGGAGGTGTTGACCACCGCGGCGTCGACCGGCGCGCCGGTCGACTTGGCGACCGACCGCCAGTGGGCCGAGGCGTTGCGAGTCAGCAGGAAGTGGCCGCGCAGGTGCACGCGCACGACGAGGTCGAACTCCTCGTCGGACATGTTGAAGAGCATCTTGTCGCGGGTGATGCCCGCGTTGTTGACCACGATGTCGAGGCCACCGAGCCCGTCGACGGCCGCAGCCATCATCGCGTCCGCGGTCGCACGCTCGCTCACGTCGCCCGCCGCGATCACCGCCTCGCCGCCGAACCCGCGGATCTCCTCGGCGGCCTCCTCGGCCGCTCCCGGTAGATCGTTGAGCACCACCCGGGCGCCGGCCCGGGCCAGCGCGACTGCTTCCGCCCGCCCCAGACCCGCACCGGATCCGGTGACGATCGCGACCTTCCCACTCAGATCGACGCTCACGTGCCGCTACTCCTCGATCCTCAGGGCCGCCTTCGGGCAGCCGGCCACGGCCTGCTCGACGCGGTCGCGGTTCTCATCGGTCACGGTCGGGTCCGCGATCTGCAGGTAGTCGTCGTCATCGATCTCGAACACGTCGGGCGCGAACGCCTCGCACATCCCGTTGGACTCGCACAGGTCGAAGTCCGCGATCACCTTTGCCATGTCCGTCTCCTTGAACTCTTCATCCTTGGCCGGGCAGGGCACCCAGCTTGCGGTGGTCCCAGCTCGCGACCTTGTCGGGCTCGATGACGATGCCGACCCGCTTGTGGGCCTGCTTCGAGACCAGGTCCTCACCGAGCTCGCCCAGGTCGGCGCCACCGGCCATCCTGGCCATCACCAGCGACCCGAGGGCCTTGATCTCCTCGTAGTCCTCGACGAGACGCGCCTTGCCGGTGATGCTCACCCCGCGCAGCTCGAAGTAGTCCTCCCCGTCCTCGACCAGGCAGGTGACCCGTGGGTCACGTCGCAGGTTGCGCACCTTCTGCGAGGAACCGTAGGTCCAGAACGCGATCTTGCCCTCGTCGAGCACGTAGAACAGCGTGGTCAGGTGCGGAGCCCCGTCGGCGCCCACGGTCGCGACCTGCACCTTCATCTGCGAGCCGAGGAAGTCCTCGGTCTCGGTATCGGTCAGCTGTACGGACTGGCGGGAGCCGGCCATGTGCCCTCCTCGAGCAATAAAACTAGAACCTGTTCTACCATAACAAGACGAGGCCCCCGAAGGGGCTGCCTGATGAGATCTAGGAAGCAGCCCTCATCTCGGAGATCAGCCAACCACCGTCGTCCTTCACCAGCGTCAGCACCTCCCAGGTCGGGCTGACCACGGTGTTCTTCGTCTTCGGCGCGGTCGCGCTCTGGTTGACGAAGAGCAGCACCGACGCGGTGTCCTCGGTGGCCGAGATGATCGAGGCGGCACAGTCCTCGTCGACACAGGCCTTGCCCTCCTCGGCCGCCTTGGCGCCGTCTTCGGAGAGCGGCGCCACCTGGGCGTCGACCTTGATGCCCAGGTCGGCCTGCTCCTTGCGCTTGTCCTCGCCGGGGAGCGTCTTCTCGTAGTCCTTCTGCATCGCCGGCGTCATCAGCTTCTTCGCCGCCGCGATGTCCTTCTCCGCGCTCGCGGCCTGGTAGGACATCACCGTCTGCGCCAGCCCGACCGAGTGCTCCATGATCGCCGCCCGAGAACCGGCCGCGGTCAGCTCGCCGCCCGGCGCCACGTCATCCTTCGACGCCCGATCGACAGCCAGCCACAGCGCGCCGCCGGCCACCAGGACGAGTACGCCGAGAACGGCCGTCAGCACCCGGCTGCCGTCCCCCAGCCACCGCTCGGCGAAGCCGCCACGCGCCTCGGACGAACCCTCACCCTCATCCTCAGCTTGAGGCTCTCCCTCGTCCCCGCCGCGTACGTCCGGGGCCTCTGGCTCGTCGGTCGGTGGCAGCAGGTCGGAGCCGCAGTAACGGCACTTGATCGCGGCTGCCTTGATCGTCTCCGCGCAGAAGGGGCACTCCTTCTGGCCGGCGGAGACCGATCCGTTCGCTCGGACGCCTGTCATCGGACCGCCTCCGTAGCGCAAGCGCCAGGATACGGACGCCGCCCGATGAAGATCCCATTGTTCACTCGCTGACGCTCGCTCATCAGTTGACTCCTGCCAGGTCGGACATGCGCCATCCGTCCTTCGTCTTGTCCAGCGACACCTTGAACCGGTACTTCGAGCACTTCGCTCCGTCGTAGGGGCAGGTGTCGCTCTTCTTCAGCTCAGCTGTCTGGCTGCTGGTCACGACCGAGTCCACGGCGACCAGCACGACCGCCTTCTTCGAACCGATCGCGCGGATGCCGACCTGCTTGACCTTGCCCTTCGAGACGGTCTGCGCGGGGATCGCGGCCTGGCGGATCTGCTCGGCGATGGCGGTGTACTCCTTGCCGAAGGTGCCGGTCGAGATCTCCTTGACCGCCTGGATCCGCGGGTCCATGTCGCGGTAGTCGACGTCGAGGAAGGCGATCACCCCGTCCTCGGCGACGGACTTCACCTCGTCGTAGTCGGCGGCAGCAGCCTCGGCGGGCGTGGTCCACGGCAGCACCCGGGCGCCACCGATGAAGACGGCCGCCGCGAGCACGACGAGGATCACCACCAGCGCCGCGAGGACGGTGTTGACCCGCCCCAGTCTGGCGACGGACATCTTGACGTCGAGGCGGTTGTGGGCCAGCTCGGCAGGCTCAGGCACGGGACTCACTCCTCTCCCAGGATCATCGATCGCCAGGAGTCGTCGGACAGGGCGGAGACCAGGCCTCCGTCATCGGTCGGGGCGGACATCGTGACCGTCTTTCCATCGGGGAGCTTGGTGCGGCCGGTCTTGGGGTCGTAGCTCGTCACGTACTTCTCGACCCCCTCGGGCTTCGGCACCATGTTGACTCCCCGCTGCATGATCGGGTTGTTGCCCTCGTAGTCGGGCTGGGCGCGCTTGTCGGTGCACTTGGCCGGATAGAGCGGCTGGTCCTCCATCACGGTGCCGGGAATCCACTGGTCGGGGGGCTTGTAGCCCTCCTGGCACGGCGGTGTGGTGTAGACGAAGCCCATCGAGAGGTGACCGTAGCCGTCACCGGGCGAGCCGGTCCACCCCGTCGCCACGACCTGCGGGAAGGTCACCAGAGTCTGCTCGATCGCTGGCAGCCGGGCGGTGAGCACCTCGTTGACGGTCGTGAGGTTGGCCAGGAAGACGGGCAGGAGCGGCTGCAGCCCGTCGACCAGCGACTGCACCTGGACCGCCGTCGCCTCGCCGCCCTGCAGGATCTCGCGCAGCTCCGGGTCACGCTTCTCCAAGGTCGCGGTGACCTCCTCGAGCCCGTCGGCGAACTCGCGGATGTCGCCGCTGTGGTCCTTCTGCGTCTGGAGAACGGTCTGGCTGGTCTCGAGGAGGCGCACGGTCTCCTCCTGGTGAGCGGAAGCCTCGTCCACCAGCTTGGCACCCGAGTCGAGCAACGTACGCAGGTTCTCGGCGTTGCCGCGGAACAGCGTGCCGAGCTCGGCCACGACGGTGCTCAGGTCCTCGCCGTCGATCGAGTTGGTGAAGCCGTCCAGCTCGGTGAGCAGCTGATCGGTGGTGCCGGGCATCGACTCGGGCCCGGCGCTCACCACATCGCCCTCGGCGAGGTAGGGGCCGGCGGCCGAGTCGGGGATGAAGTTGATGTACTGCTCCCCCACCGCCGAGAGGTTGTGGACCTCGATCTTGGCATTCCTCGGCACCTCGGTGTCGGGGTCGAGCTCCAGCTCGGCGCGAACGCCCTCCTCGGTGACCTTCATGGTGGCCACCCGACCGACGCCGATGCCGCGGTAGTTGACCTCGCTGCCCTCGTAGAGGCCACCGGAGGCCGGGAGGTCGACCGAGACGTTCACGTGTCGGCCGAGCACGCGGTCGACGATGCCGAGGTAGGCGGCCGAGACGTAGAAGATCCCGACCGCGGCGAGAACCAGGAAGATGACCAGCTTGGTGCGTACGCTGCGCGTCATCGGGTGCCCCCTCCCAGGAGTCCCTCGAGGAGGCCGGTCAGGCCCCCGGTAGTCGGCTCGGCCGTGGGCGTCTCGGTCGCCGAGGGCGTGGAGAGCCCTTCGGTGATCTCGGGAACCAGGCCGTTGAGTCCTGGCGTCTTGGTCGAGGTCGAGCTCTTCGGCAGCAGGTCGGAGATGTC
The DNA here is from genome assembly GCF_040613495.1 of Nocardioides sp. NPDC006273. Taxonomy (NCBI): domain Bacteria; kingdom Bacillati; phylum Actinomycetota; class Actinomycetes; order Propionibacteriales; family Nocardioidaceae; genus Nocardioides; species Nocardioides sp. NPDC006273. The sequence goes on from NZ_JBEXSD010000014.1 coordinate 74,471, forward strand.
GGGCAGCTTGGGGGTCTTCTCCCCCGGCTTCGCCTTCGTGTCCTCCTTACCGACCACCGAGCAGACCAGCTGCAGATTGGTCAGGTCGCACAGCGCCTTGGCCAGCGGCTGGATCGCCCGACAGCCCTTCGAGTAGGACAGGCAGATCTGGAACACCTGCGGCACGATGCCGCTGGACTCGCCGTTGGTGAGGCTGCCGACCAGCTTGCCGAGGTCCAGGTCCATGTGGAACAGCGCGTTGGAGTAGTCGCCCATCGCCAGGCCGGCGGCGTTCTCCGGGAACGGGAAGCTGGCCGCCATCATCAGTCCGCGTGGCAGCGAGTCGCCGGCGTCGGCGAGCTCGCGCAGCGTCGGCGCCAGCTCGTCCAGCGCCGTGGTCAGGTTGGCGCCGCTCTGGTTGATCACCCGGGTCGCGACCACGCCGAGCCGGTCGAGCGCCTTCATCATCTTCAGCATGTCCGCGTGCTGCTGGCGGAGCACCTCGAGAGCCGGGCCGAAGGAGTCGATGGCGGCCTCGATCGACTTGGACTCCTTGTTGAGGGTGCGGGTCAGCCGGTCGACCTGCTCCATCGCCTTGATGATCGAGCCCTTCTGCTGGTTGAGCGAGGCCACCGTCGTCTCCAGGTTGCCCAGCAGCGAGCGCATGTCACCGGTGCGCCCGTCCATCATGGTGTTGAGCTCGTCGCTGATCGTCTTCAGCTGGCCGACGCCACCGCCCGCGAGCAGGAAGGAGAGCGCGCCGAGCACCTCCTCGACCTCGGGATTGCGGTTGGTGCGCTCGAGCCCGATGGTGGCGCCCTCGCCCAGCTTGCCGGCCTTGGCGACGGTGGAACCCTCGGGAGCCACCAGGGCGATGTACTTCTCCCCCAGCAGGCTGGTCTGGCGCACGTTGGCCAGCGCGTCGGCCGGAAGCTCGATGTTCTTGCGGACGGTCATGGTGACCTTCGCGTGCCAGCCCTCCCGCTCGACCTTGTCGACCTGGCCGACCGGGACGTCGTTGGCCATCACCTTCGTGCGCGGCACGATGTCGACGACGTCGTTGAACTCGGCGGTGACGACGTAGCCGTCGCCCTCACCGACCTCCTTGCCGGGCAGCGGCAGGTCATAGGCCTGTACGCCGCACCCGCTCGCCACGGCGAGGACGCCGAGCACGGCGACGAACGACCGGATCCGAGATCTCATCTCTTGCCTCCCGACATCAGGTCCTGCAGCGACCCGCTGAGCTCGGTGATGCCGCCCTCGGAGACCACCTCGGGCTTCACCTCCGGCTGCTTGGCCTTGGTCTCGTTCGAAGCCCCGAGCGGCAGCCCGGTCGCGGTGTCGCGGTCGGTGGGGGCCGCGGCGTCCGTCAGTGCCTTGCCGACCGGAGCGGTCGAGCCGGTCGGCAGCAGCGCCTTGAACAGCGCGCAGATCTCCTTGGCGCCCGGGATCTTGTCGTTCTCGACGACCATGCACAGGATGTTGGACAGGTCCGAGCCGATCGGCCCGACCTGCAGCCGGAAGCCGACCGATCCGGAGGCGGGGTCGAAGGCCTCGGCCAGGTTGCCGATCCCCAGCGGTGCCAGGTCGACGACGGTGCCGAGGGTCTCCTTCTCCTTGGCCAGGATGTCGAGCGTCTTGTTGAGCTCCTTGACGTCACCGACCAGAGCGTCGGAGTTGTTCTCCACGAACGACTTCGTCACCTTCACCGCCTGCGCGATCGCCGCGAGCGCCTGGTCGAGCTCGTCGCTCTCGCCGGCCAGCTGGGTGGAGACCGTCGAGAGGTCGGTCAGGAACCTCTCGGTCGTCTCGTCGTTGCGCGCCAGCGTCGTGGTGACCTCGGAGAGCTGGGTGAGCGTGTTGAAGAGCTGCTCGGAGTTGCCGCCGAGCACCTGCGCCGCCTCGGACATGTCGGCGATCGCCTGGTTGCCGATCTCGCCGTTGCCCTCCAGCGCGTCCGCGCCCTCACGCAGGACGTCGCTCAGTGCGCCGTTCTTGTTGGCCCCGTTGGGCCCCAGCGAGGTGGCCAGCTCGGAGAGGCTGGCGTAGATCCGGTCGAGCTCGACCGGCACCGCGGTGCGCTCGATCGGGATCTCACCGCCGTCTGCCATCGCGGGCCCACCGGTATAGGCCGGGGTCAGCTGGATGAACCGGTCGGCGACGAGCGTCGGGGTCACGATCGCGGCCTTGACGTCCTCGGGCAGCTTGTAGTCGCTCTGGTACTCGATCACCGCGTCCACGTGGTCGCCCTTCGTCTCCAGGGAGGCGACCTTGCCGACCTTGACGCCCATGATGACCACGTCGGATCCCTCGTAGACGCTCACCGCCTGCGGGAAGCTCGCGGTCAGCGTCTTGGTGTCGGGCGAGGCCACCTCGGAGATCAGCAGCAGCCCGCACATCAGCACCAGCGCGATCGGCAGCGCGGCCCACTTTCGGCCCCAGAAGTTCTTTGTCATTCCACGATCCCTGGTCGTCGTCCGGGCACGAACTCCCCACTCACGATCCCGGTGAGGTTGGCGAGGTAGGCGTCGAACCAGGGCCCGGTGCCGATGATGTTGATCAGGATCGACGCGTACGGCCCGTAGTTCTGGATGGTCTTGGTCAGGTCCTCGTCGCGGGCGTTGAGGAACTTCAGCGCCTGGTCGAGCGCGTCCAGCGCGGGACCGATCTGCTTCTCGTTCTCCTTCACCAGGGCCTTCAGCTGCTCGGCCAGGGCCGTGGCGTTGACCAGCAGCTGGTGGATGGCCTGGCGGCGCGAGATGAGCTCGGCGAAGACCTGGTCGCCGTTCTTCATCACGCCGACGATGTCCTGCTTGCGCTCGTTGACGAGCTGGACGACCTTCTCTGCGTCCTGCAGCAGCGCCTCCAGCTCGTCGCCGCGGGCGGCGATCGTCTGGGAGAGCGCGGCGATGCCCTGGAAGGCGCCCTGCACCTCGGGCCCGGCCTGCTCGAGAGTGCCTGACATCGTCGTCAGCGCCTTGGCCAGCTGCTGGGTGTCGATCGCCTCGGTCGTCTCGGCGAGGTCACCGAAGGTGCCGACGATGTCGCTGCCAGCACTGGTGCGGGCCAGCGGGATCGTCGAGCCGGCGTCGAGGTTCCGGCCGCCCTGCGGCGTGATGTCGAGGTATTTCTCCCCCAGCAGGTTGAGCACGCCGACCGACGCCTCGCTGCGGTGGCCGAGCTCGGTGCCGTCGACCGAGAACGAGACGACCACCAAGGCTTCCTCGATCTCGATGTCGCTGACCCGGCCGACCCGGATGCCGGCGACCTCCACCCGGCTGCCCACGTGCAGGCCGCTGGCGTCGGAGAACTCGGCCTGGTAAGTCGTTCCGGCGAGCCACGGCAGCTTGCGCAGGTTGAACGCCGCGGTGAGGGCCAGTGCCAGCGCGACGATCGTGATCACGCCGGTGCGCGTGAGCTTGGCCTCGGAGTGGCGGCTCATAGCTTGCACCTCTCTGCCCGGCTGTAGAAGGCCACGTTGTCGAGCTGCTTCTGGATCGCCTTGACGGCCGGCGAGTTGTCGAGCAGCTCACCGAGCGAGGGCAGCTTGATCGAGAAGTCGAGGTCGCAGAGGTAGTAGTTGTACCAGGAGCCGTAGCTGCCGATCCGCGCCTGCGACTCCAGCGTCTCCGGGAGCCGCTCGAGCGTCTTGTCGAGCAGCTTCTGGTTGCCCGGCTTGTTGAGGATGTCCACCACGCGCTTGAGCTGCTTGATGTCCTCCTTGAGGAACGGCCGTACGTCGGTGAGCAGCCCGGCCAGCTCGTCGGTGAGGTCGCCGATCGAGGAGATCGAGTCACCGATCGCCTCCTTGTCCCGCGCCAGGTCCTTCATCCAGCCGCTGAGCTGCTGGATCAGCTCGGCCAGCTCGGTGTGGTGCTCGTTGACCGTGTTGAGCGTCTTGGACAGGTTGGTGATCACGTCCCCGATGAGCTGGTCGCGCTCGGCCAGGGCACTGGTCAGCTCCGCCGTCTCCGAGAGGAGGCTCGCGACCGTGCCGCCCTCCCCCTGCAGCACTCGGATCAGGTTGAGCGAGAGCTTGTTGACGTCCTTGGGCTGCAGCGCCTGGAACAGCGGCTGGAAGCCGTTGAAGAGCTCGGTCAGGTCGAGCGCCGGCGTGGTGTTGGCCATCGCGATCGTCTGGCCCTTGCGCAACGGCGCCGCGTCCGCCCCGGGCTCCCGCGAGCCGGCGTCCTGGGTCAGCGCCAGATAGCGGTCGCCGACGAGGTTCAGGTAGCGGACCTGGGCACCGCTGGCGGTCGTCAGCGGCACCGTCTCGTCGACCCGGAAGGTGACCATCGCGTGATCTCCGCCCTCGATCTCGACGGTGAGCACCTCTCCGACGGTGATGCCGGCGACGCGTACGTCGTCTCCCTCGCTCAGGCCCGAGGCGGTGGTGAACTCGGCGCGGTAGGGCACGCGGTCGCCGAAGCCGAGGTTGCCCATGATCGAGGCCAGGGTGCCGGTGACGATGATCGACAGGACGGTGAAGATGACCAGCTTGGTCCCGGCCACCGTGGTCTTCAGATCGCGCTTGTTCACTGCAGGCCCCCGTTCCCGGGCGCCCACGGCACGTCCTCGGTGCCGTTCTTCAGCTCGTTCGGCTCGGCCGGAACCTTCGGGTTCGGCAGCCCGGCGCACCAGGGTCCGTGACCGATCTCGCCCCACTCGGGGCGGTCGTCGCGGCCGTACGACGGCTTTTGGGTGCCGTCGAGGACCATCGTCTGACGCACGCGGTTCTGCTGGAAGACGGTCGCCAGCAGCTCGGTGTAGTCGTCGAGACCCCGCAGCAGGCAGGTGTACTCCGGGGAGTAGTCAGCGAGCAGCTTGAGTAGCGGGACCGCCAGCTCGGTCTCGTACCTGATCGCCTTCTCGTTCTCGGCGAGCAGGTCCTTGGAGGAGTTGGCGACCCCGGTGACCGAGGTGAGCAGGCCGCCGAGACGAGCTCGCTGCTCGGTCACGGTGTTGGCCGTGGTCGTGGTGTTCTCGAGGACCTTGACGAGGTCGGGAGCGGCCATGGAGTAGGTCTCCGCGACGTCGGCCATGTCCTCGAGGTCGCGTTCGAGGGTGGGGAGGTGGACGTTCATCTTCTCGAGGTAGTCGTTGAGCTGGACCATCGTCTCGCCGAGCTTCTCCCCGTTGCCGGAGAGCGCGGTGGCGAGGGCGTGCAGGGTGCTGTTGAGGTCCTGGGGCCGGATGGACTTCAACAGCGGGAAGAGCCGGGCCAGGATCACATCGAGCTCGACGCTGGTGCGGACCCGGTCGGCGGTGATCACGGTGCCGTCGCTCAGCGCGCCGGTGCGCTCTCCCTCGGGGTCGATGAACTCGACGTACTTCTGCCCGAAGAGCGTCGTCGGCTTGATCGCGACGCTGACGTTGGCGGGGATCCGCTCGGCCTGTTCCGGCTCCAGACCGAGCTCGATGACGGCCAGCTTGCCGTCCTGGCGGATCTCGCGGACCTGCCCGACGATGACGCCGTGCATGCGTACGTCGCCGTAGCGCGGCAGCTGCAGGCCGGCCCGGTCGGCTTGCACGCTGACCGTGGTGAACTGCACGAACGCCTTCTGGTAGATCGCCACGCAGAGGGTGATCAGCAGGGCGAGGGTCACCGTGAAGGCGATCCCGGAGACGAAGAGCTTGGTGTGCTCGGCGCGGGTGTCGCGCTGGATTCCCATCAGCATGTGGATCGCCCCAGCCTCATCCCGTGATCCGCACGGTGGTCGTCGAACCCCAGATCGCGAAGCTCAGGAAGAAGTCCGCGACCACGACGGTGACGATGGACGTACGGATCGCCTTGCCGACCGCGATGCCGACCCCGGCCGGGCCGCCGGAGGCGGTGTAGCCGTAGTAGCAGTGGATCAGGATGATCGCGACCGCGAGGATGATCAGCTTGAGGAAGCTGTAGAGGATGTCGATCGGCGGCAGGAACGCCAGGAAGTAGTGGTCGTAGGTGCCGCCGGACTGCCCGTACATCAGCGTGGTGATCAGCCGGGGGCTGAGGTAGGAGGCGCACAGGGCGACGACGTAGAGCGGGATGACGGCCAGGAACCCGGCGATCATCCGGGTGGTGACCAGGTAGGGAAGGCTCGGCACGCCCATCGCCTCGAGAGCGTCGATCTCCTCGGAGATCCGCATCGCGCCGAGCCTCGCGGTGTAGCCGCAGCCGACGGTCGCCGCGAGGGCGATCGCGGAGATCAGCGGTGCGACCTCGCGGGTGTTGAAGAACGCCGAGATGAACGCGGAGAACTTCGCGACACCGATCTGGCTCAGGCTCGCGTAGCCCTGGATGCCGACCTCGGAGCCGGCGAAGAAGGCCATGAACGCGATCACGCCGACGGTGCCGGCGATCATCGTCAGGCCACCGGCGCCGAAGGCGACCTCTGCCAGGATGTTGAGCACCTCCCGCTTGTAGCGGCGCACGGTGCGCGGCGCCCAGGCCAGGGCCTTGGCGTAGAAGAGCAGCTGGTCGCCATAGCCCTCGACGGCCTGGCGCTGCTCCTTGACTATCTGGATGCCCACCTGGGCGAGCGTGTTGGACACCGGGGGATCACAACCCGTCCTGAGGAACGATCTGGAAGTAGATGGCGGTCATGATGGAGTTCAGGACGAACAGCATCATGAACGCGATGATCACGGCCTCGTTGACCGCTCGGCCGACGCCGCTGGGGCCGCCTTGGGCGTTGAGACCGTTGTAGGCGCCGATGATCGCGGCCAGGAAGCCGAACAGCGCTGCCTTGACCATCGAGATGTAGAGGTCCGGGAGACTCGCGAGGGCGGTGAAGCTCGACAGGAACGCCCCGGCCGAGCCGCCCTGGATGATCACGGTGAAGAAGTAGCCGCCACCGATCCCGGTCGCGATGACGATCCCGTTGATCATCACCGAGACGAACAGGCAGGCGAGCACCCGAGGGACCACCAGCCGGACCACCGGGTCGATGCCCAGCACCTCCATGGCGTCGATCTCCTCGCGGATCTTGCGTGAGCCCATGTCGGAGCAGATCGCGGACCCGGCGGCTCCGGCGATGATCAGCGCGGCAGCCATCGGCGCCGCCTCCCGGACCACCGCGAGCACCGCCGTCGCACCCGCGAACGACTGCGCCCCGAGCTGACCGGCGAGGTTGCCGACCTGCAGCGAGATGACCGCACCGAACGGGATCGAGACCAGGACCGCGGGCAGCATCGTCACGCTGGCGATGAACCAGGCCTGCTCGAGGAACTCGCGGAACTGGAACTTGGTCGTAAAGGCCCCCTTGACGACCTCTCCGGTCATCAGACCCATCCCGCCGACGCCTCGTACCAGCGAGACGAACTGGACTGCCATAGTTCACCTTTCGCGGGTCCTGTGACTCGGCTCACGTTTCAGGCCAGTAGTAGAACATGTTTCAGTTCTGAGAGCAACGACTCTTCCCTCGACATGTCGCCGAACAGGGAGGGAGGTATCTGCTTCCAACGACTTACCCGTCAGTAAGTGACGGGAGTCACAGAATCCTCCACCCCTGTGCCGGGGATCGTGACGGGCGTTCTCGCATGCTGGTCCGGGGCGGTCGGGCAGGCTGGTGCCATGGTCATACGCATCGGCATGGAGCAGCGGGCGGCACCGGTGTGTCTCAACGCGGCGCGCCCGTTAGATTGGGGAATGTGATGAGACTGTCGCCGGGGGGCGTCATGAGGTTCCTACGCCGCCTGCTCCTCGTCGTCTTCGGCGTGCCGGTGGCGCTCGCCGTCGTGATGAGCCTCGTCGACGCCTACCGCAGCCGCGGCAAGCGCGGCGGACGAGCCAAGCCGTTCCCGGTGACGCCGCCGCTGACCAACAGCGTCGGCGATGGCACGGTGACGACCTACACCTTCGGCAACGACCTCTACGAGGACATGATCGCCGCGATCGACGGCGCCAAGAAGCAGGTCCTCCTCGAGACCTACATCTGGAAGGGCGACGAGGTCGGGCAGCGGTTCAAGCAGGCGCTGGCGGCGGCGACCGAGCGCGGGGTCGAGGTCTACTGCATCTACGACGAACTCGCCAACCTGGTGGTGCCGGCCCGCTTCAAGCGCTTTCCCCCAGGGATGCACGTCCTGCGCTACCCCACCTACGCGGCGGGCTGGCGCTTCTTCGACCTCTCGCGCTACGGCCGCGACCACCGCAAGATCCTGGTCGTCGACGACACCGTCGGGTTCGTCGGCGGCTACAACATCGGGGATGCGTACGCCACCGAGTGGCGCGACACGCACGTGCGCATCACGGGCCCCGGGGTGTGGGACCTGCGCCGCGCGTTCGCGGACTTCTGGAACCTCAACCGGCGCCGACCGCACCCGCTGTCCCGCCGGACCGCCCATGAGGGTCCGCTGCTCATCGAGACCGCCCCGTCCTGGGACCCCGACATCCGATTCCACCGCAACGTACCCCGGCTGTGGATGTTCCCGATCCGGTCGATGTATCTCGAGGCGATCAACCGTGCCTCCCGCAACATCTATCTGACCACCGCCTACTTCGTCCCCGACGAGGACTTCGTGGACGCGCTCAAGGCCGCGGCACGGCGCGGGGTCGACGTACGCATCCTGCTGCCGCTGAAGTCGAACCACATCGTCGCCGACTGGATCTCGCGAGGCTACTTCTCTCATCTCCTCGGCTCAGGCGTGCGGATCCTGCGTTTCAAGGACGCGATGATCCACGCCAAGACGGCCACCGTCGACGGCCACTGGTCGACCGTCGGCACCGCCAACATCGACCGGCTCTCCCTGACCGGCAACTACGAGATCAACCTGGAGATCTTCGACCCCGCCGTCGCCAAGCAGATGGAGGAGATCTTCTCCCGCGACGAGTCCAACGCGATCGAGCTGACCGCCGAGGAGTGGGCGGCGCGCGAGATCCACCGCAAGTTCACCGAGCTGGTCCTGACTCCCTTAAGGCCCTTGCTCTAACCCCGAGGCCTGCCGAGTCGGCGGATCTGTCCCCGTGTCTCGCGAAGCGAAGCGAGCGAGAGGGGACAGATGCGCCGACTCGGCAGTAAATCGGCAACTCAGCGAGGCAGATGCGTCCGAGGCGACATCCGCGCCCCCCGCCGTGGCCGCCTGCCAGCTCCCCGATAGATCAGCGCCACCACACGGGCACGATGCGGCCGGAACCGCTCCAGGTAGTCGCGGAGCTGTTCGTCGTCCCAAGGCTCGTTGGTCAGCGCCCAGCCGACGTCCTTGGCGACGTGGTAGTCGCCGAAGCTGACCGCGTCAGGGTCACCGAGCGCCCGCTGGCGCACCTCGGCCACGGTCCACTCCCCGATCCCCGGGATGGTGGTGAGCCGGCGCGCGACCTCCTCGCCAGGCAGGCCGGCAGTCCGCTCGATGGCCGGCGCGACCCGCGCCGCCTGGAGAACGGTCTTGGAGCGGGCGTGGTCCACCGGCAGACGCAGCCACTCCCAGCTCGGGACCGTCCGGAGCCGCTCCGGTGAGGGCTGCAGGCGCAGCCCGTGGTCGGCACCCGGCCCGGGAGCGACCTCGCCGAATCGCCTGACGAGGTTGCCGAAGCCGCGGAACGCCTCGGTGCTGGTCACCTTCTGCTCGATGATCGCGGGCACCAGCGCCTCCATCACCAGTCCCGTCCGCCCGAGGCGGGGCACCTCGAAGCGCTCCATCAGCGTCATCAGCACGGGGTCGTCGGTCTGGAACTCCTCTGGGCGGTCGTCCGCGCCGAGGAGGGCCGGTACGTGGGTCAGCGCCCACTCGGCGCCCTCTCCCCACGCCTCGGCCTCCACCTCGGTGTCACGTTGGCGCAGCCTGAGCGTGGCAGGTCCCTGCGGCGTACGCACGGCTCGCCAGTGGTCCTCACCGATGATCTTGTACGTCGGGTCGCCCGGCCCGCGGCGGAGCGGGCGCAGCATCGAGGCGAGGCCGACGGCATGGCCGGGGCGGACCGTCCGCTGCGCGCTCATGCCGCCGACTCGGTAGGGCAGCGCAAAGAATACCGAGCCGGCCGCCTGAGGATCATGGTCACTCGCTGGCGCTCGCTCATGCCTCGAGGCTAGCCCGCGGGATGACCCGGCTGGTCGTCAGATGGGTCGCCCGGCCGGCCGGGCCTCGACCGGTGAAGCCGAAGACATGGCGGGCTCCGTGCAGCGCGTCGGCGGTGACGACCTGGTCGGCTGCGTACGGGAGCACCTCGTAGCGCACCGGCTCGTCGCCGGCCGCGGCGGCCTCGGGGCCCGGGACCTCCTCGACCCACAGCCGGCCGTCGGGGTGCCGGCGCAGCGTCCAGTCGACGATGCGGGCGCGGTAGGTGCCGAGCAGCCGGTCGGCGTCGAAGCCGGGCGGCGGCTGCCGCGGTGGCACCGGGTCGGGTGCGATCCGGACGCCGGCGAGGTCGTCGAGGAGATGGCCGACGACGTCGTGGTAGAGCCCGTTGGTGTCACCACCGTTGGTGAGCAGCGCAACCGCGAGGCCGCGCTCGGGCACCATCCGGAAGAACGCCGACTGCCCGATCGTCTGGCCGTCGTGGCCGACGATCCCCTGGCTGGTGTCGTCGAGGGACCAGCCCAGGCCGCGGGCGTCGGATCGGGTAGAGGCGGGATGGTCGACCTGCCGCGTGAGCACATCGGCGCAGGAGGCTGCCGAGAGGACCCGGGTGCCGTCGTGGGCGACGCCGCCCGATAGATGCATCGCGGCATAGCCGAGCAGGTCGCGTACGCGCATCGAGAGCATCGCCCCGACCGGGCCGCTGGCACGGGCCATCCCCCAGGCCGGGCCCGGGCGGAGGACGTGGTCGGGAGCCGGGTCGATGTGTCCCATCGCGGTGCGAAACCTGATCGCGTCGTAGGCCGTGGTGGCGAGGTGGGTGAGGCCCATCGGCGCCGCGAGCCGTTCTTGGAGCGCGCGGTCCCAGGTGGTTCCACGCAGGACCTCGACGAGGCGCCCGAGGACGGCGAACCCGGTGTTGGCGTAGGAGAACCGCTCCCCCGGGGCGAAGATCTGCGGCAGATCACCCATCGAGGCGACGAACCGCTCGACCGCGTCGTCGCCGGGCCCGTGGTCGGTGAAGACGTCGCCCTCGAAGCCGGCCGTGTGGGAGAGCAGATGACGGACGGTGATCGTCCGGGTCGCCTCCTCCTCGGCGACCGCGAAGCCCGGCAGGTGCCGGATGATCTCGTCGTCGAGGCCGACCTTGCCCTCGTCGACGAGCTGCATCACCAGGTCGGTGGTCCACAGCTTGGTGATCGAGCCGATCTGGAACAGCGCGTCGGTGGTCGCCTCCACGCCGGTGTCGAGGTTGAGGACGCCGCTCGCGTGGTCGACCACCTGCCCGTCGTGGAGGACTCCGACGGCCGCGGCGGGAACCCGGCGTCGTCGCAGCAGGCTCGGCAGCTCGTCCCGGAGCCAAGTGTGGGTGGCGGCGAGCGACGTCGGACCGGGGCTCATCGGCCGGCCTCGGCGAGAGCCGTCAGCGCGCGCTCGAACGCCGCCCGGTCGGCCGGGTCGAGGTCGGCCAGCAGCTCGGTCTCCATGGCTTCGATGGCCTCGCGACACCTGCGGAGGATCTCGGCGCCGCCGGGGGTCAAGGAGACGATCCGGTTGCGACGGTCGGCCGGGTCGGGTTGGCGAGCGACCATGCCCTCGGCCTCGAGCCGGTCCAGGTTGCCGATCAGCCGGGTCTTGTCACGGCCCGTCGTCGCGGCGAGCTGGGCCTGCGTGGGTGCGTCCGACTCGGCCAGCGCGGTCAGCACCGCGTAGTCCCACATCTCCAGCCCGGCGGCATCGAGGATCGGCTTCTCGCGAGCCATCACCTCACGCATCAGGCGGGACAGCAGGAAGCCGAGCTCGGGTCGATCCACCGCAGAAGCCTAACCGTTCGACAGATCATCTACTGCCGCATACGATCAGCATGTGCTTACTTTTAAAGAGACGCTCGCGGCCTACGACCGCGCCCAGCACGACACCGCCACGCTCGCCTCCGCGATCGACGACCTGACCATCCCCACCCCCTGCGCCGACTGGGACCTCGCCGACCTGTTCGGGCACATGGTCGGGCAGAACGTCGGCTTCGCTGCCGCGGTCGCCGACGGCGACGCACCGCTCGCCGCGTACGAGTCCGTGCCGGTCGACAGCGAGGACGTCGCCCGCAGGTGGCAGGAGTCGGCCACACGGGTTCGGGACGCGTTCGGCGCAGCCGATCCGGAGGCGACGATCCACCTCGCCGAGTTCGGCTTCCACCCGACTGTCACGATGGCGCTAGGGATGCAGCTGCTGGACGCCGCCGTGCACAACTGGGACGTCGCGGCGGCTCTCGGGATCGCCAGCCGGCCAGACGAAGCAACGGTCACCCACGTCCACGACATCGCTCGCCAGATCGCCTCCTCGCCGGGCGGCACCCCCGTCTTCGCCACGCCGCTGCCCATGAGTGGCGATGACCCATGGAACGACGCGCTACGCCTTCTCGGGCGTGACCCCGCGTGGACCGCAATGGGGTAGCGCAAAGTGGTCTCGACCCGCTTCGCGGGTTCGCAGGCTCACCCGCTGCGCTCGCTCGACCTCCTCCCGTTTGCCCGGCGCAAGCGCCGGGCAAGGCTCGGATGTCGGTGGCTTGATGTTCACTGGACACATGCTGCTCGCCGACATCGTCTCCACCTCGAACGCCGTCGCCGCGACCCGGTCACGGAAAGCGAAGGTCGCCGCGCTGGCGACATGCCTCGGCGCGACCACGCGCGAGGAGCTGCCGGTGGCGACGGCCTATCTCGGCGGCTCGCTGCTGCAGCGGCGTACCGGGCTGGGTTGGCGCTCGCTCACCTCCCTCCCCGCCCCGGCAACCGAGCCGTCGTTGACCGTCGAAAGCGTGCACGAGGCGTTCGAGCGGATCTCCCGGCTCGCCGGGGCCGGCTCGCAGGGCGAGCGCGTACGCGAGACCGAGACGCTGTTCGGCGCCGCGACCGAGGCGGAGCAGACCTGGCTGCGGGGCGTGGTGACCGGAGAGGTCCGCCAAGGCGCACTCGACTCACTCGTCCAGGAGGCGCTGGCGGTGGCGGCGCAGGTGCCGTTGCCCGCCGTACGCCGCGCCGCGATGCTCTCCGGTTCGACCGTCGCGGTCGCGGGGCTCGCCTTCGACGGCGCAGACGCGCTGGACGAGGTCGGGCTGGTCGTCGGACGGCCGGTGCTGCCGATGCTCGCCTCGTCCGCCGGCTCGGTCGAGGAGGCCATGGCCAAGCTCGGCGAGGCGGTCGTGGTCGACACCAAGCTCGACGGCATCCGGATCCAGGCCCACAAGTCCGGCCCGGAGGTCCGCATCGCGACGCGCACCCTGGAGGACATCACCGCGCGGCTGCCCGAGGTCGCGAAGATCGTAGGCGCCCTGCCGGCCGAGACGCTCGTGCTCGACGGCGAGGCGATGACCCTCGGCCCCGACGGGCGACCGCGGCCGTTCCAGGAGACCGCCTCGCGCACGGCGACGCGGTCGTCCTCCGAGACGGTCGTGGCTCCGTACTTCTTCGACATCCTCCACCTCGACGGTCGCGACCTCCTCGACCACGCACTCGACCAGCGCCTCGCCGAGCTCGACCGGATCGTCCCCGAGCAGCACCGGGCTCCGCGGCTGCTGACCGTCGACTCCGAGGAGGCGGAGCGGTTCGCCGCCGACGTCCTCGCCGCCGGTCACGAGGGAGTCGTCCTCAAGGGGGTCGGCCTGCCCTGGGAGGCCGGGCGGCGCGGATCGGGGTGGATCAAGGTGAAGCCGGTCCACACTCTCGACCTGGTCGTGCTCGGGGTCGAATGGGGCTCCGGGCGTCGCAAGGGCTGGCTCTCCAACATCCACCTCGGCGCGCGCGGGCCGGACGGGTTCGTGATGATCGGAAAGACGTTCAAGGGGATGACCGACCAGATGCTGGCCTGGCAGACCGAGCGCTTCACCGAGCTCGCGGTCACCGACCCTCACAGCGACTGGGTCGTCGACGTCAGGCCCGAGCAGGTGGTCGAGATCGCCTTCGACGGGGTGCAGCGCTCGACCCGCTACCCGGGCGGGGTCGCGCTGCGGTTCGCTCGCGTGGTGCGCTACCGCGACGACAAGGCCGCGGCCGAGGCGGACACCCTCGCGACGGTGCAGCAGTTCCTCGGCTAGCCCGATCACGACATCAGCCGACGCATGTGACTAGGCGCACTCGTGGTGCAACTCGGAGTTGCACACGGCGTACAGTGTGCCTGTGAGCACCCGACCAAGCACCTCCGGATCCGCGTCGGACGGCCGCCGCTCCGCTGCTGCGGCCCGGCGCCGAGCCCGCGAGGCAGACATCGTGGCGGCCACCCGCAGACTCTTCGACGAGCGCGGGGTCAGCGATGCGCAGATCGAGGACATCGCCAAGGCCGTCGGCATCAACCGGGCGATCGTCTACCGGCACTTCACCGGCAAGGACGAGATCTTCGCGCTGACCCTGGTCGGCTATCTCGACGAGCTCCGCGAGCGGATGCTCGTCGCGACCGAGGGCGACAGCTCGCCCACCGACGTCGTCCGCGACGTCGTCGGCACCTTCGTCGACTACGGGATCGCGTATCCCGCCTTCGTCGACTGCGCCCAGACGCTGATGCGCCGCAGCGGCTCCGACCTCCTCGACGAGCTCTCCGAGAGCGCCCTGTTCCGCCTCGGGCGGGCGATGAACGGCTGCCTCACCATCCTCACCAAGGTCCTCGAGGACGGCGCGGCATCCGGTCAGCTCCACGTCGAGGACGCCAACCTGCTCGCCAACACGCTCTACGCCTCCGGCCTGGGCGCTCTCCAGCTCGCCCGCGTCGGCATCCTGGTCTCCGAGTCCGCCCCCGGCGTACCCACCGTCGGTTCCGTCTCCCCCGACCAGGTCCGCGACTTCCTGGTCACCTCGGCCCTGGCCCTCACCGCAAAATAGCCCTCGCCGAAACCGCACTTCTGGCGAACCGAAACCACACCTCTGGCATGCCCAATCGGTAGTTCTAGCGTGTCGAATGCGTAGTTATGGGGAACGAAACTCAATTTTCGTTCCCCATAACTACCGTTTCGGCCCCCACAACTACCGACTCGGTACGCCACAACTACCGACTCGGCGGGAGATGGGTGCGGCGCCCGGCAGGAGCCGGGCGCCGCGTACGTCTTGCGTTTTCCTACTTCTCCAGGATGGCTACCACGCCCTGGCCGCCGGCGGCGCAGATGGAGATCAGGCCGCGGCCAGAACCCTTCTCGTCGAGCAGCTTGGCCAGGTTGTTGATGATCCGGCCACCGGTGGCGGCGAAGGGGTGGCCGGCCGCCAGGCTGGAGCCCTTGACGTTGAGCTTCTCGCGCGGGACGGTGCCGAGCGGGGCATCGAGGCCGAGCTTGTCCTTGCAGAAGTCCGGGGACTCCCAGGCGGCGAGAGTCGAGAGGACCTGGGAGGCGAAGGCCTCGTGGATCTCGAAGAAGTCGAAGTCGTCGAAGGTCAGGCCGTTGCGGGCGAGCAGGCGCGGGACGGCGTAGGCGGGCGCCATCAGCAGGCCCTCGCCGCCGGCGACGTAGTCGACCGCGGCGACCTCGGCGTCGACGAAGTAGGCCAGGACCGGAAGATTCTTGGCCATGGCCCACTCCTCGCTCGCGAAGAGCACGGCGGAGGCACCGTCGGTCAGCGGCGTCGAGTTGCCGGCCGTCATGGTCGGGTTCTCGCCCTTGGCCCCGAAGACTGGCTTGAGGGTCGAGAGCTTCTCCACGGTCGAGCCCGGACGGAGGTTGTTGTCCTTCTCCAGGCCACGGAACGGGGTGATCTGGTCCTCGAACCAGCCGGCCTCGTACGCAGCACCCAGCTTCTGGTGGGACGCGGCCGCCAGCTCGTCCTGGGCCTCGCGCGTGATGCCCCACTCCTGTGCGGTCAGCGCGGCGTGCTCCCCCATGGAGAGCTTGGTGCGCGGCTCGACGTTGGCCGGGATGTTGGGGATGACGTCGGCCGGGCGGAGCTTGGCGAACGCCTTCACGCGGTCGACGTTGCTCTTGGCGCGGTTGGCCTCGAGCAGGATCTTACGGAGCTTCTCACCCAGCGCGATCGGCGCGTCGGAGGTGGTGTCGGTGCCGCCGGCGATGCCGGACTCGATCTGGCCGAGCGCGATCTTGTTGGCGATGTAGGTCGCCGCCTGGAGACCGGTGCCGCAGGCCTGCTGGAGGTCGACGGCCGCCGTCTCGGGGGCCAGCTTGGAGCCGAGCACGGACTCCCTGGCCAGGTTGAAGTCCCGCGAGTGCTTGAGCACCGCCCCGGAGGCGACCTCACCGATGCGCTCGCCCTCGATTCCGAAGCGAGCGGCGAGACCGTCGAGGACGGCGGTGAACATCTCCTGGTTGGACGCGGTCGCGTATGCACCGTTGGAGCGGGCGAAAGGAATACGGTTGCCGCCCACGATGGCGACACGGCGAGTGGTGGTCATGTGTTCATCCTTGTCTGATGAAGCGCTTTGGAGAAGGGTATGTCAGGGAGATCACGAAAAGTGGACACCGAGTTACACCTGTAGTTACAACTGGCCAGTAACATACCAACGTACGCCTCAGAGACCACGTCCAGAAGGATCAGAGCAGACCATGAGCGACAAGTACCAGAGCTTCACCCAGTCGGCGATCGGCAAGGTCCTCGTCAAGAACCTCGGGCTGCCGAGCCCCGCCAAGCTCGAGCGGTACGCAGCCGGTGCCCCACTGGTGAAGGGCACCGTCCTCGTCGGCGGCCGTGGTCGCCTGGCCGAGTCGCTGAGCGGGCTCCTCGGCGAGCTGGACGTCGCCGCGACCGACACCGCGGCCGCCGGCGCGCGCTTCAAGGGCCTCGTGTTCGACGCCACCGGCCTCACCTCCACCAGCGACCTGGTCGCGCTCCAGGAGTTCTTCACCCCGGTGATGCGCAGCCTGGAGACCAACCCGCGCGTCGTCGTGATCGGCACCCCGCCCGAGCTGCTCAGCGGCCGCGAGCGGGTCGCCCAGCGGGCGCTGGAGGGCTTCACCCGCAGCCTCGGCAAGGAGATCGGCAAGGGCGGCACCGTCCAGCTCGTCTACGTCGCCAAGGGCTTCGAGGGTTCGCTGCTCTCCACGCTGGCCTTCCTGCTCTCCCCCAAGAGCGCCTACGTCTCCGGCCAGGTCGTCCGGATCGGCACCAAGAACGCCTCCCCCGCGGCCGAGCAGGTCGATCCCAAGAAGCCGCTGACCGGCAAGGTCGCGCTCGTCACCGGCGCCGCGCGCGGCATCGGCGAGGAGATCGCGAAGGTGCTGCAGCGCGACGGTGCGACGGTCGTCGGTCTCGACATCCCGCCGTCCGAGGACGACCTGAAGAAGGTCACCCCGGACTACATCACCGCCGACATCACCGCCGAGGACGCCCCGGGGAAGATCGCCTCATTCCTCCAGGAGAAGTTCGGCGGCGTCGACATCGTCGTCCACAACGCCGGCGTCACCCTCGACAAGAAGCTCGCTAACCAGAAGGCCGACCGCTTCGGCACTGTGCTGGAGATCAACATCTCCGCCCCGGAGCGGATCACCGCCAAGCTGCTCGAGCAGAACCTGATCCGCCCCAACGGCCGCATCATCGGCGTCTCCTCGATCGCCGGCATCGCCGGCAACCTGGGTCAGACCTCCTACGGCGCGTCGAAGGCCGCCGTCATCGGCTTCGTCGACTCGCTGGCCGAGGAGCTCCCCGACGGCATCACCATCAACGCGGTCGCGCCGGGCTTCATCATCACCCAGATGACCGCCGCCGTTCCGTTCGCGACCCGCGAGGTCGGCCAGCGGCTCAACGCGATGTCGCAGGGCGGCCTGCCGGTCGACGTGGCCGAGACCATCGCCTGGTACGCCTCGCCGGCCTCCACCGCGGTCAACGGCAACGTCGTGCGCGTCTGCGGCCAGATGATGCTGGGGGCCTGATGAGCGACATGTTCACAGGCAGGTCCGGTCCCGGGATGCTCATCAGGGCGGCACTGCCCGCGATCCCGGGCGTCAACTCCCTGCCGGGGATCAAGAAGACCGGTGTCACCTACGAGGAGCTCAGCCTCGCTCGTGAGCCGGTCGCCGCCGACCGGGCCGCGGTCGACGCCTACGCGGAGCTGTGCGGCTTCCCGGTCAAGGACACCGTGCCGCTCCCCTACCCGCACATGCTGGCCTTCCCGCTGCACATGGCGCTGATGTCCTCACCGGACTTCCCCTCGCCCGCGATGGGGATGGTCCACATCGAGAACTCGATCAGCGGCTACCGCCCGATCTCGGTCGGCGAGGCGGTCGCGGTCACCGCCACCGTCGGGCAGCCGGAGCCGCACCCGGTCGGCCAGGCGTACCGGTTCCTGACCGTTGCCACAGTGGAGGGCGAGGTCGTGTGGGAGTCGACCTCGACGTACCTGGTCCGGGGCAAGCGGAACCCCGAGGTGACGTGGCGCTCGGATCTCGCCGAGGTGGAGCCCTCGGGCCCGGTCTTCCCGCTCGAGGCCGACCTCGGTAGGCGCTACGCCAAGGTCGCCGGCGACTACAACCCGATCCACCTGTACCCGCTGACCGCGAAGGCGCTCGGCTTCAAGCGGCAGATCGCTCACGGGATGTGGACGAAGGCGCGCTGCATCGCGGCGCTGGAGAACCGTCTGCCCGGGTCCGTGCGCGTGGACGTGGCGTTCAAGAAGCCGGTCTTCCTGCCCTCCTCGGTCGCGTTCGGGTCGCTCAAGCATCTGGACGGCTACGACTTCTCCCTCCACAAGCGCGGCTCCGACACCCTCCACCTGGTGGGGCGCACGACCGCTCTTTGAGGTCCGGTGATGCCCGGAGTGCGCCATGCCCACACACCGGGCATCACCCAACCGGCTGCACCGCTCCGCTAGCATCTTGCGTCCAGGAGGTGGACAGACATGTCCGACGTACTGATCCGAGGCCTCTCGGATGGCGAGCTCGCACGCATCGACACCGAGGCGAGGCGGCTCGGACTCACCCGCAACGAGTATCTCCGCAGGTGGTTCACGCAGGACGCGCTGCGTCCGCTGCCGCCCGCGCGACCCGTGGCCGGCGCAGACTTCGCGAAGTTCGCCCCGCTCGCCGACCGGGGTCTGATGCGTGACGCATGGTCGTGAGTCGACCCTGGCTGATGCACCGGTCGGCACTCGCCCGGATGTCCACCAGCCCCGACGCTGAGAAGTGGTCCCGCCTGATCGAGCTGGGACAAGTACGCATCACCACCACCACGCTGCTCGAGATCGGCCACCTGGCCCGCTCGGAGCGTGAATGGTCCGAGCTCGTCGAGGACGTGCCGGTGGTCCACATGCCGCTCGCGACCCTCACCCCGCGTACGGAGGCCCGGGCGCTGGAGATCCAGCGCATCGTGCTGCGCAGCGGCCGTCACCGGGCCCCGTCGGTCCCGGACCTGCTCGTCGCGGCGGTCGCTGAAGAAGCCGACCTGACCGTGCTCCACGCCGACAACGACGTCGATCTCATCACCCGCACGACCGGTCAGCCGGTCGAGCGGCTGCGTGGCTGACCCGGCTCAGAAGAGCTCGCGCACCTTCTCGATCGGCCGGGCCAGCACGCCACTGTCGCCCTTGAGCACGATCGGGCGCTCCAGCAGAGCGGGGTGCTTCACCATCAGGTCGACCAGCTCGTCCTCGGACAGGTCGCGCTTGCCCAGGTCGAGCTCCTTGTAGACCGGCTCACGCTTGCGCAGCACCTCACGAGCGCTCAGTCCGGTCTTGGCGAGGATGTCCTTGACCTCCTCGGCCCGCAGGCCGAGCACGTGGTAGTCGACCTTCTCGAAGTCGACGTCCTCCTCCTTCAGGAGAACGAACAGGTTCCGACACGTCGTGCAGGTCGGCTTCTCGTACACGGTGATCTGATCCACGCCGCCACCTTAGCCCGCGCGTTCGGTGCGCTATCGCGGCAGGCGACCAGCATGTGCGATAGTGCGTCGACCTATTCTGAGCATGCCGATGTAGGTTCACGCCGAGTCGGCTCGTTCTGACCGAAATACCCGTCGAGTCGGCTCGTCTTGACGAGAGTCGAGCCGGGGGAGGTCCTCGGCCTGCTCGGCGCCAACGGCAGCGGCAAGTCGACCATCCTGCGGGCCTGCTTCGGCGCGC